>CAXTGN010000456.1:0-4555 GCA_964243455.1 uncultured Acidobacteriaceae bacterium | reverse complement strand
GGCGGCGACGTCCTCGCGGAAATCGACGCTGGCGACCCAGAGGCGGATGATTTCGCCGCCGAGACGGTTGGCGACGTCCACGGGATCGACGCCGTTGCCGAGTGATTTGGAGAAAGCACGGCCCTGCTCGTCCAGCGTCCAGCCGGAGGTGGCGACCATCTTGTACGGCGCGGTGTCTTTCAGCCCCACGGCGGAGAGCAGGGAGGAGTGGAACCAGCCGCGGTGCTGGTCGCCGCCCTCGGTGTAGAGGTCGGCGGGGAAGCTGAGCTCGGGTTCGGTCTCCAGGACGGCCTTCCAGCTGGCGCCGGATTCGAACCAGACGTCCAGGATGTCCATTTCCTTGCGGAATGCAGTGCCAGCGCAGTTCGGGCAGGCGGTGCCGGCAGGCAGGAAGTGTTCGGCGCTGTGCTTGTACCAGGCATCGGCACCGTCGTTGGCGAACCGGTCGACCACGCTCTTGTTGATGGCCTCGTCATTCAGCGGTTCGTGGCACTTTTCGCAAAGAAAGACGGCGATCGGAACGCCCCAGATGCGCTGGCGGCTGATGCACCAGTCCGGGCGGGTGGCGATCATGTTGGAAATGCGCTCTTCGCCCCAGGACGGATCCCAGGTGACGGTTTTGATCTCGTCAAGCGCGCGCTGCCGAAAGGTGGTCTGTGCGGTGCCTTCCTTGGGCGAGAGCACGGGGGTTTCCATGCGGATGAACCACTGCTCGGTGGCGCGGAAGATCAGCGGATGGTGGCAGCGCCAGCAGTGCGGGTAGCTGTGGACCAGATCATGGGAGCCCATAAGGGCATGGCGGTCGCGCAGGAGCTGCTTGATGGGGCCGTTGGCCTTGTGTACGTAGAGGCCTTCGTATTCAGGCAGCCCGTTGCGCAGCTTGCCTTGGGCGTCGACATCGCAGGTGAGCGGCAGGTCGTAGCGAATGCCCGTGGCGAAGTCGTCGGGGCCGTGGGCGGGAGCGGTGTGCACGGCGCCTGTGCCCTGGTCGGTGGTCACGTAGTCGGCCAGGACGCCGAGCACCTGACGATCAAGGAAGGGGTGCTGAAAGGTGACGCGGTCCAGCCGGCTGCCGGGGAAGGTGGCGATGGGCTGCGCGAGTTCGAAGCCGTCGCGCTCACGGCAGACCTCCATGACCTGCGGGGCAAGGGCCAGCGCGACGATGTAGACGCCCTCGGAATCTTCGAGCGCGACGTAATCGACTTCGGGGTTGAAGGCGACCGCGAGCGAGGCCGGCAGGGTCCACGGGGTTGTGGTCCAGATGACCGTGTAGACGAGCTTGCCGGCGAGGCGGGGATCGATCGCCGCAGGATCGCTGGTGAGCTTGTAGCGCACGTACACGGAGGGAGAAGTGTGAGTTTCGTACTCAACCTCGGCCTCGGCCAGGGCGGTGCGATCGTGGGAACACCAATAGACGGGTTTGAGGCCCTTGTAGACGAAGCCGCGCTCGTAGAAGCCGTAGAAGGTCTCGAGGATACTGGACTCGTAGCCGAAGTCCATTGTCTCGTAGGGTTTGTTCCATCGGCCAAAGACGCCGAGACGCTTGAACTGGCTGCGTTGCAGGTCGATGAACCCGGATGCGTACTCGCGGCAGGCCTGACGGACGGCAAGGGGATCCATTTCGAGCTTCTTGCCACCGAGCTTCTCGTCGACCTTGATTTCGATGGGGAGGCCATGGCAGTCCCAGCCGGGGACGAAGGGTGCATCGAAGCCGGCCATGGTTTTCGTCTTTACGACGAAGTCCTTGATGCATTTATTGAGGGCGTGGCCGAGATGGATGGCGCCGTTGGCGTAGGGTGGGCCGTCGTGGAGGATGTATTTTGGGGCGCCGTGGCGGGCGGTACGGATCTGGGCGTAGAGGTCCATCTCGTCCCAGGCGGCGATCCGGCCGGGCTCGTTGGCGGGCAGATTGGCCTTCATCGGAAAGCTGGTTTTGGGCAGATTCAGCGTGTCTTTGAGCGACTTCACGGTGCTTTCCGCCTTGGCGACGTCCTGCATGCAACTCCCGGTCTCCAGGCACGCGGTGATGTGTAGCGTGCCTGCGCGTAAACTCTTATTGTAAGGTTTCGACGGAATGCGTGTCCGTTCAAAGCATTCTGCCTGCCTAAAGTGAGACGGCGCGGGCTGCACCTGCGTCTAATGGAGAGGTGTTCGGGGTACGTGGGCCGTGCGAGTAACGGCGCTTCACGAGAACCCCCGGCAAAGTGACTATGGCTGCTGCTCCGAACTTTCATCCTGACGTGCAACCCGCTATGACGGTTGCCTCCAAGCCTCCTGCTCTGCTGACGATGGCCGGAGGTCTGCAGACGCAGCGTTCGCCGACGTCGTTTTGGACAGCGATCGTCTTCCATGCGATCGCCATTGCGCTCATTGCGTGGATGATCGCCAAGCATGTCTCGGTGGCCGCCCCGGTACCGCAGCAGGTGGTGTCCATTGTGGCGCCGATCACACCCCCTCCTCCGCCACCGATTATGCCGCGAGCCGAGAAGATGGGCGGCGGTGGCGGTCAGCACGATCTGGCACCGGTCACCAAGGGCCATCTCCCCAAGTTTGCGCAGGAGCAGATCGTTCCGCCGAAGGCACCACCGACGATTGCGCCCAAGCTGGCCATTGAGCCGAAGGACCTGAAGCTGGCGGACAACAAAATGCCGGATCTTGGCATGCCGAACTCGACCCTTGTAGGTAGCTCGATGGGGAACGGTAACGGTACCGGCATCGGTTCCGGAAATGGATCAGGTATTGGGCCAGGTTCGGGCGGAAACTACGGTGGCGGCGTGATGCACATCGGCGGCTCCGTTCGTGCCCCGGTGCTGGTGTCGCAGGTGGACCCTGAGTTCTCGGAGGAGGCACGCAAGGCCAAGTTCTCCGGCAATGTCGAGGTGTATCTCTGGGTCGACGAGAATGGCAATCCGAGCCATGTCAAGGTCGTGCGCGGCGTGGGCATGGGTCTGGACGAAAAGGCTATTGAGGCCGTTCGCCAGTACAAATTCAAGCCAGCCATGCAGAACGGCAAACCGGTGAAGGTGGACCTGTACGTGGATGTGAACTTCCAGATTTTCTAGGGGAGTGCTTCGCGACGGCAGGGGTTGGCACTGCGTGTTGGCGCTTTTCGATGGCGGAGGGGTTGGGTGGGCGCCCCTTTGACTCCGAGCACTACCTGAAAACCCTGTCAGCCAGCCAACGCGAGTTGCCAAACCCCCGCCAAGGCGAAGCGCTATCGCAGAGCGCCAACCAAAGCGCCAATTGCCTCGAAGGTAAAGTTTTCGGCGGGGCTCCCTGTACGTTCTTTCCAGTGTAGAAAGAGCATGCCGTAGCTCTCGACCGTGCAAGTTTCGGATGGAACCTCGAGTTGAGCGAGCATGGCGTCAATCCAGGCAGGTTCGCCTTCGAGTTCGGCCCAGGTGCCTATAGGTGTTTCGTCGAGGACGAGATGTCCCCCGGGCTGGCTCGCTGTTTCAGGGGCGTCCCACTCGGTCCGGAACTTTTCATAGCGGAAGGCGGGGCAGAAGCCCAGCTGGCAGAAGACCTCTGCCATGGCGGGGCCGTCGTCGACTTCGGTTTCCGTCTCGATGCGGGTCTTGAAGCGGCCATCCGTGGCATTTGGGTCCTTCATGCGCTTGTGCGTCACGACGAAGTGACCGCCGTATTCGCGGAGGCGCAGGATTTGGCGCTTCGCGCGGAGCTGGCGATCGGGTGTGTCGAAGAGAGTGTTGCCTTCGAAGGTGCGCGGCGTTTTGAGGGCGATGCCGAGCCGGTCGACGGCTGCATGGAAGGCTGGGATGTTGTCCACGGCAAACTTCAGTTCCGTCTCAGGCGCCTGCATGGGTGCCAGTATAGGCCGCCAGGGGGCATGCTGACGGGCAGTACTTTACCAACTTGAGTGTTTTCAGACTGGGCGAAGCGGACCTCAGCGGCTGAAGCCGCCTGGTTGGCTGCGGATGAGTGCGGCATGGCTGAACCATGCCCTTCCGGGAAGGCAGATCGTTCGGCAGGTTCCCCGTCGGGATTGCCATCAGGGGGCGGAGCAAGTGCACACGCGGATCCCTGCGGGAATGACAAGCCAAGGGACAAAACAGCGGTGCCCTGGAGCGCGAGGCTAGGATGAGACGAGATGTTGCGGAAAACATTGCGTTTGCATGCCGCCGACCCGGCGGACAGGGAACGGGCGGCCGAGATCCTGCGCCGGGGCGGGCTGGTCGCGTTTGCGACGGAGACGGTGTACGGGCTGGGAGCGGATGCGCTCTCGTCCGACGCTGTTGCGGATATCTTTCGGGCAAAAGGGCGGCCTGCGTGGGATCCCTTGATTGTGCATGTGCCGGCACCCGAGCGGATGCGTGAGATCGCTGCCGTCGATGGGCCTCTTGCGAACAGGGTCCAGGCTTTGGCGGAGGCGTTCTGGCCGGGACCGCTGACAATGCTGCTTCCGCGCACGGCGGCGGTGCCGGATGCCGTGACTGCCGGCAGACCGCTGGTCGGGGTGAGGGTGCCGGCTCATCCGACAGCGCTGGCGCTGCTGAGGGCGACGGGGTTGCCGATCGCGGCGCCAAGTGCGAAT
>CAXTGN010000455.1:2354-4582 GCA_964243455.1 uncultured Acidobacteriaceae bacterium | reverse complement strand
GCCGCACCCGTCACGGGATCGCTCTGAGGAAACGGCGATGTTCGCATGCGTTCGAGGGCAACAGCATCCGGAGCGGCGCGACAGATGTCCCAGTGCTGACCGGCTGGATAGGCCCCGATGACGAGGAAGTCGCTGTCCGTGCTCAGGCGGCAGTGGCCTGTGCCGGCAGGCAGAACGAGCACGTCACCGGCGCTTACGGTGACGTTGTGGCCGTTTTCGCCGCCGAGAATGAGTTGTGCGGAGCCCCCGGCAAAGCCGAGCACCTCGTGCGCGGTGGAGTGGTAGTGATGGAAGGGATACACGCCATTGCGCCACTGGGGTGGCCACCGGTTTGCTGTGAAGGACTGTTCCATGGTGCTCGCTGTGTCGGCGTGGTTCGAATCAAAGGCGCGGTGGTACCAGAGCACGGGGAGATGATCGTTGTTGGGCATCCAGCCGCTGCGGGAAAGCTGGATGCGCTCGACATGAACGGAACGTTCAGCCCTGGCTGCAGCGTGCAGGCCGACGGCGGCGAGGGCTGTGCTGAACTGGCGACGATTCATGGTTCTTTGGATGCGCTCTGCGGAAGGGGGCGATCGGGGAGTATGGCTTACGCGGCCAGGCTTCGGCGTTTACGAAGGTCATCCAGCACGGGAAGAGCTGCCATAAGCAGGAGCCCGGCAGACAGTGGCAGCGCAAAGAAGAAACCGATGTACTTAAACCCAAGCGCGCCGATCCAGCCACCGAGAAAGAACAGGCCGACAAGCGATGTGAGAAGGCGCAGGGTAGCGAGCTCGGGGGCGATACTCGCGTTCGCTCCCGTGGCACGAACGAAGGCCATCCTGCCAAGGGCAATACCGATGTCCGTCACCATGCCCGTGAGGTGGGTTGTGCGGATCACATGGTTGGAAAGTTTGGTGATCATCGCGTTCTGCAGACCCATGGTGAAGCACAAGAGCATCACTGTTCCGAACACGTGATCCCTACCGGTGAATATGCGTCCGGTGACGCCGAAGAGAAGCAGCAGAAAGGCCTCGACGACAAGGGGCAATGCGTATTCGCTTTCCAGTAAATGGGAGCGTGCCCACCGAATCAGCAGCGTGGTGAGGAACGCACCGAGCAGAAACGCGAGGACTGCTGCCGCCCCATCGACAACGGAAGCCATGTGTCCCAAAGCAAGGTTGTCGGCAACCGCAGAGATGATGCCTGACATGTGAGACGTGTACTGGCCCACTGCGAGCAGCCCACCCGCATTGGAGGCGCCGGCGACAAAGGCCAGGTAACGTGCAAGGTGGCGATTGGCACTTTCCGATCGTTCGCGACCTGTCAGGCGGCGCAGGTAGAACAAAGCCATAAATGAACGCTCAGCCTGGGTGCTATCGCGCTACTTCGGGATGCATGACCTGCCGGGCAAAGCGGGCCATCTCCTCGCGTTGCGGTGAGCTCTGCAGCAATACCAGCGAGCAGCCTGCGCCTTCAAAATCGGCCAGGCGCTGTTTGACCGTCTCGGGTGTGCCGATAAGGCCGCTGTGCAGGCCACGGTTGGAGACGGAGTAGTCGCGCAGGCTGAGCTTTTTTTCCAGCTTGGAGCCGGTGGTCCACTGCTGAAAGTTCGCGAAGCCTGCGGGTGAATGGGCAGGATCGGGTTGCGCGGTGATGCGGTCCACTTCGCGGTTTGCCTCGGCTTCCGAATCGCGCACGATGCAGTAGCCCGTGACGCCGAAGATCATGGGCGGCAGGTGCGGGTGCTGCGCGCGGCGCCCCCGCATGTCTTCGACCTTGGCCGCTATGGTGCGCGGGTCGTCGCCATGCATCAGGTAGGCATCGCACTTTTGCGCGATGAGGTTCTTGGCAGTCTCGGATTCGCCGCCGGCGTAGAGCGTGGGGCGCGTGAACCCCCCCGGGGCCCGGGAATAGGTGCGCGCCGGTGCGGGCTTGGGCGAGAGGATGTTGTCGTCGATCTTGTAGAAGCGGCCTTCGTGCGAGGTGTGCTGCTTCCTCCAGCAGTTATCGAGCACGTCGAGCCACTCGCCTGTGCGCGCGTACCGATCGTCATGCTCGTCGAACGGAATGCCGTATTTGAGCGCTTCGTCGCGCCACCACGAGCTCACCACATTCAGAGTGAGACGGCCATCGCTGATGAGATCGATGTTGGCAGCCTGTTTGGCGAGCAGCGCGGGATTGTGGAAGGTGGGGCGCACAGCGACCATGAGCTCCAGCTTGCGCGTCACGGCGGCGAGCGACGCGGC
>CAXTGN010000455.1:2127-2344 GCA_964243455.1 uncultured Acidobacteriaceae bacterium | reverse complement strand
AGCTCGGCGATGAGCGTAAGGTCGTAGCCGAGATCTTCGGCCTGCGTGCAGAGGTCACGGACGTAGTCCCAGGTGGCCGGCATGCCCTCGTCGTCGATGTTGCGAAGCCAACCGCCAAAGACAGGGAGCCAAAAACCGTAGCGCATGAAGACAGGGTACAGGGTCCGTGCGGAGTGAATGTGCACTCTCCCTGCTCAGATTCGCGCGCAGGCCTCTC
>CAXTGN010000455.1:0-2117 GCA_964243455.1 uncultured Acidobacteriaceae bacterium | reverse complement strand
ATGTGGGGACGCCACTAGGGTTTCCCGGGAGTCAGGAGACAGAACCAGAGCCGGGTGTCGCAATCGTCTGCTCCCGCAGCACGTAGAGGGGCGGTCAGCTTCGCCCAGGGCACCGGATGGAGCTTCTGTTCGGGCCCATCAGGACCATTGCGCTCTACGAGATAGAACTGGATACCCGGCGAGTTCCAGGGTGAACCCGGAGCAAACCGCTGACTGGAATCAAGCTGTGCCGGCGCATCCGAGAACGTCGGTTCCAGCAGCACACCCGCGTCGTCATTGCGTTTCACTGCAATGATGGACTCGTCCAGCCATGAGCTGTTGAACAGGATGGCACCGGTTTGTCGAAAATAATGCACTCCGGACCAGAGGTAAGGACGGAAGCGCAACACCTGATCGTTATTCCTGCGGTCGGCCTGGATCACCAGTTCGCCCAGCGTCCCTGGTGCGTGAGCAGGGGCAGTCTGCACGGACGCGATATCCAGGGCGATCGCTCTGAAATGCGTGCCGGCTACTGCCAGGATGAAGACACTGAGAGCGACCGAGCCGCCGACAAAGATGCGACGCAGTGAGACATTGGCACCGAGAGTGCCCGCGGTTCCTAAGGCCGCGAGGAGAAAGACGACGGTGGCCAGCCTCCACGCAAACAGGTGCGCACCGTTCAGGTCCTGGGGAACGATCGGCAGTAGCAGAGCAAAGCCAAGGCCCAGCAACGCCCATCCCGCGGCCATGTTCCACGAGCGCCCCCGCCAGGACTTCCACGCGTACGATGCCCCGATCGCGAGGCCCGCAAAGAACAGCACCCGCAGACCGTTCCGGTAGATGGCCAGCAGTGGACCACCTGACTGAAACAGCAGCCATCCCGCGCCGCTCAGGTAGTTGAACAAACCATCCGACAGCCGCCGGTGCCAGCTCGGATGCGTACTCTGCTGCAGTACGTTCGCAACAGTGAAACGATGGAGATAGAAGAAGGCTGGAAGCGCGGCAAGGAGACAAAGCGCGTCGTAGAGAAGTGCGTTTGTTGTGATACGCACACTCGTTTCGCCCAGGCGCACTCGCGCCGCTACCCGGAATGCCAGGTCGAGGCCGCAGAAAATTACCAAAAGCAGCAACGGCACAGGATGCGCCAGGAGAATGACGTAGAGCAGCGCAACAAACGGCAGTCGCACCCGCGGACTGGCCCCATCTCCGAAGCGCACCCAGAGGCCGCCAGCCCACAGCAGGAGCCCCAGCGAAAGCGAGAAGCTGATAAAGCCCATCATCAAAGGCCAGTTCAACAGAACCGGCAGCCCAAGAAAGGCAGCAGCTTCACCACCGAGGCCCATGCTCCGCCCCAGGAAACGCAGACCGAAGCCAAGCAGCAGCATCGCGCAGCAGACAGCGATTTTGTCAGCGACGGGATAGCCAAAGAGAGCGCCGAAGCCTGCCAGGATGTAGTAGTACAAGGAGTATGGCGGCAGCCAACTCCCATGCCGGTACCACTTCGCGTAGACGCCCGGGGAGCCCGCAAGAAAATGCGAAAACACATGCGCGTAGTACATGTGAAGGGGGCCGTCCTGCGACGGAAAGACGGGAAGTGTCAACACCCAGACGCAGTACGCGACCACTACCAGACTGAAAAGGAGCAGCAGCCTCTTGTCTGCACGACCGGTCGGCGTGAGGTTTTGATTCGGAACAAAAGGAGTCATCTGTGGTTGGCGCGACGTAGGCCCTCGCATCCGGGGTGCCTGTGCGTGAGCGCATTCGCCCTACTATAGGGCCAAAAACAAACGATCGAAAACAAGAACACTGAGACTTCTGAAACAGCAGTGCAAAAGCCGCTTGAAGCTATGTAAGAGAGCCGATCGCTGAAGACAGAAGGCGGGAGCCATCGCGCGTGCCACTCGGATGCAGAGCCATGCACCCGGTTACAAACGTATGTAACCGGGCGGGAGCGGAAAATTTCGGGACGCTAGTCGCGGCGATGGACCGGGGGTGTCCAGATAGTGTCGGTGTTCAGTTTGTCAAGCGCCTCCAGCGCTTCTTTCGAAAGCTCGACACCCGCAGAGGCGATGTTCTCGCGAAGGTGACCGCGGGAGGAGGTGCCTGGGATCAGGAGCATGTTGGGGGCGCGGTGAAGC
>CAXTGN010000454.1:0-4586 GCA_964243455.1 uncultured Acidobacteriaceae bacterium | reverse complement strand
ATGGCCCAGCCGGGTACGGAGTAGAGACCCCAGTGAATAAAGATGCCCAGCTTGGCGTTGTCAAACCAGGCCGGGACCATGTGGGTCTTCAGCGAGGCGAGATCGGGGGTGTAGGGGCGTGGGCGTGGCGTGCTTTGTGGCGTTTGCGGGCTCGCGGGGGATGCGGTGAAGAGGGAGGCAAGGAGAAGGGTGGAGGTCGCCTTTTGCACGTCTCTTTGTACATCGTTGACGGCCGGGTTGGCGGGAAGTTTCGGACGGGCTTGTGCCTTCGGCCCTCGCGCGGCGAATACAGGGGTCCTTCGCTGCGCTCAGGATGACGGCGGTGGGGGGGGTGAAAGGAGACCTTATGCGGCTGGGGCCAGGGTGCCTTGTGGCGCTGTTGCGTGGAGGCGCATGGGCTGACGTTGCCAGTAGGTGAGGGAGCGCCAGGCCCACTCGACGGGGCCGAAGCGGAAGTGCTGTAGCCAGAGAGTGCTGAACACTATATTCACGACCCACATGCTGGCCACACAGAGATAGAGCTTGTAGTAGTCCATGTAGCCGTACCAGTGGAGCGGGCTCCAGACGAAGAGGAACTTCATAGTGAGGCTGGTGAGTAGGTAGTTGGAGAGGGCCATCTGGCCGACGTTCGCGATGCGGGCCCAGAGCCAGCTGAACAGACCGGCGCGCAGGCAGAGAAGGATGAGGGCGGCATTGCCGAGTGCCCCGGCGATGCGGCCGAGGTCGTAAGTGAAGGCGAGCGCGCGCATGGTGGCGAAGAGATCGAAGCCGGAGCGCCAGGCCATCCAGGCGCCGATCCCGACGAGGGGCCACGAGATACCAAGACCGATCACTGCGATGAGGGCATAGGTGCGCGTCCGGAGCTTGAGCGTGAAAAAGCCGTTGCGGAGCAGGCCCATACCGAGGAGCATCATGCCGAGCCAGTCACCAAAGCCTGTGTACTCGCCCTGGCTCTCACCTTTGAAGGTGTCCGGGGCCTCGGCCGCGAGTGCAATGAAGTAGCCGCTTTGGTGCTGGTGTATGTCCTTGTACAGCTTCTTGGTGTCGGGACGGTAGTCGCCCTCGATCTTCTGCCACTTCTTGATGTCGTCCCGCTGGTCTTCGGTGAGTGGTTTGTGCGCGGCTTGCAGGGCAAAGGCTTTCTCGGCAGCTTGTTTGGACTTGGACATGCCGATGTACATGCCGCCCATGCCGACGACTGTGTTCAGCAGAAGAATGATGGCGCCGGTCCGAATGAGCCGGTTTGCCTTCATGTTCCGGAAGGGGAAGAGAAAGAGCAGGGCGGTGGTGCCGTAAAAGAAAAGGATGTCGCCGTCCCAGATGAGATAGGCGTGGAGCATGCCGAACAGCGTGAGCCACATGTTGCGGCGAAGAAAGATGTCTGCCGTGCGCAGGCCAGCGCCACGCTTTTCAGCGCGCGAGGTGAGCAGGATGACGCCGGCCCCGAAGAGCATGCTGAACAGCGCACGCATCTTGCCTTCGGCGAGGATCCAGCGGAGAAACCAGGCGGCGGTATTGAGCTGCCAGTGGGGACCGTTGAAGACCGGCTTCACGGTGGTGAGGGGAAACATGTAGTTCCACCCGGGCAGACCGAAGCTGGTGATGTTCATCAGCAGGATGCCCATCGGGGCGAAGCCGCGCAGAGTATCAACTGAGGAGATGCGCTCGGCCTGGGTGACGGGCTCGGCAGCGGGGTGGGGCGGCCCGGCGAGCTCTTCACTGATCCCGGCGGGGACGGACAGCTGATCCTGAACTAGGGCAACGCTGGTGCTCATGAGCCTGTGCTCCTGATGGGTTTCTCGTAGTGCAGGGCCGATAAACAGCAGCAGGCTAGCATTGGACCGCTGCCCGTACAACGACTTTTCGCGATTCATGGTCAATAGTCCGCTTGCTGCTGTACAGTATCCGCAAACCAATTCGGCCTGGGTTCATCTTCCTGGAAGACGCTTCGCCGCGAGCGCTCTCCCGTTTTCTGTTCGCGAGCGATCAACGGCAAGGACCGCAAGGGTCAAAGAGGCGGATGTATGCAGAGGAAGACGCTTACGCAAGCTGTTGCGCTAGCCGGTGGAGCGCTGACCCTGAGCGCCACGCTGGGCGCCCAGGTGAACTCGAATGGTGTCCAGGAACCGGCTGCACCGTCTATGACAGAGGCACAGCTCCCTGCCGATGCGGCTTCGACGACTGAGGCCAGTGCGCCGCAGAAGCACGTAGTATCGCAGGTTCGCATCGTACGCCTGAGCCTGGCGCGCGGGGTTGTGCAGATGGATCGCAACACCGGCAGGGGTTTTGAGCCGGCCTTTGCCAATATCCCGGTGATTGCGGGTGCAAGGCTGCGTACGGGCGAGGGTGTGGCCGAGGTGGAGTTTGAGGACAACAGCTCGCTGCGACTCGCGCCGAACTCGGAGGTCCGTTTCGGGCAGCTGGGGCGGATGGACACGGGTGGAACCGAGACCACGGTCGACGTTGCCAAAGGTTTGGTTTACGTGGGGCTGGAAAAGACCAAGGGAAACGAGTTCGTGTTGACCGAGGGCCGTGCGCGGGTCCTGCCCCTGCCGGGTGCGCATTTGCGGCTGGATGGGAGCGGCGAGCAGTCCAAGCTAGCCGTGTTCGATGGGGTGGCGCAGCTGGAGTTCGGGGGGAGCAGTACGATCGTCGCGAAGAGGGAAACGCTGAGCCTGATCCCCGCGACACAAACGGTGTCCACCGTGGCCAAGGGCACGGAAGAAGGCAACTGGGACGGCTGGGACAAGCAGGAAAATGATTACCACAAGCAGAAGGCGAGCTTTACGGGCACGGGCGGCTCCGGTCTGTACGGGGCGAACGATCTGAACTACTACGGGTCGTTTGTTGATATGCCCGGCTGCGGATCGATGTGGCGACCGTATTTTGCGAGTGCAGGCTGGAGTCCTTTTGCGAGTGGCACATGGGCCTATTACCAGGGTGCGGGGTACTCGTGGGTTTCGCCGTATCCGTGGGGCTGGCTGCCGTTTCACTCCGGCACGTGGGCCTCTTGCGGTGGGGCTGGATGGGGCTGGAGCCCCGGGAACTCCTGGTATGGGCTGAACAACCTCACGGCGATGCGCATCAAGGGAGGACCGTTACCCCATCCCGTGCCGCCGTCCCCGGTAAGGAATGCCGCAACGCTGGTACCGGTCAACATGAAGGAACTGACGGTCTCCGGACCTGCGGGTGGGGGTGCGTTCGCCTTCCGGCGGGATTCCGCTGGACTGGGAGTTCCGCGAGCCGCCTTCGGGAATCTGCACAGTTTTGCCGGGCATGTTGAGAGTCAGGGAGCGGTCACCCGGTCAATGCCCGTTGGCATGGTCGCGGTCGGGACCGGCGGAGCAGGTCCGATCAGCGTTGGTTTGGGAGCGCGTCAGACCGGGGGAGCTCTTACTGCAGGTCATAGCAGCAGCACGGCAGGCACTCGCTCGTCATCGGTTGCCGGTCAGAGTTCCAATGGGGTTGCAATGAATGCGCCCAGCAGCAGCGGCATGCATGGCGGGTCGATGAGCAGCGGCGGGGGAGCGGCTACCGGCGGATCGCACAAATAGCGGCGGTGCGGCGGCTCCTACTAGAGCGCTGCACCGCCCCTAGACTTAGGCCGTCGCTGTTTCGGCGAAGGGCGCTCCCAGCTCCTGGTCCCTGTATTGAAGCTGGTACAGCTTGTAGTAGAGGCCGCGCATGGCGAGGAGCTCCTGATGGGAGCCCTGCTCGCGTAGCTGGCCCTTGTGCATGACGAGGATTGTGTCGGCGCGCTGGACGGTGCTGAGGCGGTGCGCGATGAGAACGCTGGTGCGCCCAGTGATCATGCGTTCGAGGGCGGCACGGACGCGGAGTTCGGTTTCTGTGTCGACGGAGCTGGTGGCCTCGTCGAGAATGAGAATGCCGGGTTTGTGCGCGAGGGCGCGGGCGAAGCTGATGAGCTGCTTCTGGCCGGTGGACAGGCCGGCGCCCCGTTCGCGGACGGGTTCGTTGAAGGCCTCGGGGAGTGAGCGCAGGAAATCGCCTACGTTGACCTCATCGGCGGCGTTTTCTACCTCTTCATCGGTGATCCATTCTGAGCCAAGCCTGATGTTTTGCGCGATTGTCCCCGAAAAGAGAAAAGAGTCCTGGAGAACGACGCCGAACCGGCGACGGAGGGCAGTGAGGTCCTGTTCGCGAACGTCCACACCGTCCACGAGGACCTGCCCGGCCTGGATGTCGTAGAAGCGCATCATCAGGGCGGTGATGGTGGTCTTGCCGGCGCCGGTGTGGCCGACGATGGCGGCGGTGGAGTTCGGTTCGACGGTGAAGGAAACGCCGCGGAGGATCCACTCGATATTGTGGAGAACCGCGGGTATGGAGTGTTGTGCACTGCCGTTGGCTTGGGTGGAGGCGGAATGCAGAGGTCCTTCGCTGCGCTCAGGATGATGGCTGTTTGGAATCGGGCCGAGCTTTGAGAGGGCGGCGGTTTGTTCGGGGGTGAGTTGCTGGTAGGTGAACCAGACGTCGCGGAACTCGATGCGGCCGGTGTTGGGGGTGTTCTTCTCGCCGGGGGTGGGCAGCGCGGGTTGCGCGAGCTCGGGTTGGGTATCGATGAGTTT
>CAXTGN010000453.1:0-4587 GCA_964243455.1 uncultured Acidobacteriaceae bacterium | reverse complement strand
TTTTGGTCCCGTCGTCCACAGTGGACAAGTGCTCGGCTATAAAACCTGCTAGGGCGCGTTCCTGCACAGCGGATGAAAGGGCCTCAATCTTTGCCTCTGCTGATTCACGTTCGTGAAAGACAGCTACAGCGTGCGCGGCTTCGTCTGGAGAGGCAAAATCGAATCGGTATGGCTCCGATCTAAGGGCAACCTCGATTTCGCCTTTAGTCGGCCACTTGTTTGAGGTTCGTTCAAGAATTTCGCGAAGATCGTACCAGTGCCATTGGGAGCTCGCAGCGTTGCTTTCGTCCATGGAAGACATCAGAACGCAACAAACTACAACGGGCAAGGTACATCTGATCTTCGACTTCAGGATGAACTGAGCTATGGAAAAGCCGGCGGCCTATGTCCGCCTTGGACGCCGCTTCGCGCCGCCCACTTTCCGCACAGCTCCGGCGACGAACTACCTAAGCAGGGGTTAGGGCCAGTTTGAAATTGCGATGATGAGCAGCAAAGCAAAAGAGCCGTACTCAAGTGCAAGCAGGAACCAATACCCCACTGGGTTTTTGGCCCGCTCTACCTTTGAATTTCTCATCACCGCAGTGCCGGTGATCGTCCCATAGACAGCAAGGGAGAGCGGGATCAGGGAAAGAGCTAGTGACAGAAATGGATGATGCTGTATGTCGTCACGCCCCATGCTCTTTACCCTTCGGCCCGCATTTCAGCCGCGGCTTCCTGGATGGCCTGCTCGGGTACGCCATGGGCCATGAGCCTACGGCTGAACTCCTCGACGGTACTGTCTTTGGCCCGCTGCGCTTCCCTTTCGGCCAGATGGATCCGCAGCCCATTGGAGATGTAGGCCCGGATCAGGGCCTGGTAGCCGCCGAAGCCAAGGGACGGGGCGACCTCCTTCAGGTCGTCGATGACGTGATCGGGCAGCCGGAGCGAGATCAGGGTCATGGGCTTGTCGGGCTGCATGTTGCGCTGGATGCGTTCACTCATCTTCATAGCGTCTCCTTTCCGCCGGCTCCGCCAGTCGGGCGGAGATGAGGCGGAGCACATCGCCTTCTCGGATCACATGGACGACATAGAGCAGCCGGTAGTCGGTGGTGAGGCCGATACATGCCTGCCGTGCCTCTTCGTTGGGGCTGGCGTCCTCG
Organism: uncultured Acidobacteriaceae bacterium; assembly: GCA_964243455.1. GTDB lineage: Bacteria > Acidobacteriota > Terriglobia > Terriglobales > Acidobacteriaceae > Granulicella. The sequence goes on along the minus strand of CAXTGN010000453.1, from coordinate 3,448 downwards.
TAGCGGGCCAATTGATCGAGAAAGATCTCACAGGCCTGCTCAAAGCGAATGCCGTGCTCCTGGACGTTTCTGGCCGCTTTGTCGCTGTTCCAGACAAAGACCTGCCCATCGAGGGTCGAGAACACGTCCATATAGCTATTGTATATACAGGTGCTTGAAAATCCTGCTTCGTTCCTTTTTGAACATCGCCCGGCTTCACCAACTACAGGACATATAAGAACTACAGGTAAAACTACAGGTAACTACGCGTGAGTATAAGTGCTGATTTGATTAGGCTTAGGCACGATAAGCGATAGCGTTTCACCGTAAAAGCGATAGTGTTTCACCGTAGAGGCGATAGCGTTTCACCGTGGAAAAGCCAAAACTGGGCCAAATAAGCGATAGGGTTTCACCGTAGCGGAACGCGGAAATCAGTTTGAGTTTGTGATGGCGGAACGCGACGGGAGAACGGTCATGCCGTCCGACGTGAGCTCCAACTTGAGATCCGGGTAGACAAGCTGGATCTTCTTCAAGGCCAGCCGCACGTTGGTACGAAACATTCGGATCTCGGCGTACTCGGCTCCCATTTGCGCGTGAAGCGCTTCCCATGGCACGGTGCGCGGTCTGCGTGCCTTCGTCGCGATAAAGGCCGTGTAGGTCAGCCAGGCGTACAGGTCCAGCGCCAGGGGTGACCGTTTAAGCGCCCGTAATGCTCGCAGGTCCACCGGCACGGAGGACAGCGTCACGGCCTCGTAGAACTTCTCGCCAAGCTCGATCCAACTCTCCCAGAGGTTTGCCTGGTTCGACTTGTTGGAGTCCCACCAGAACTCTGCGCTGGACGAGACATCCATGTGCAGGTAGCGGCCGTGGGTTTCGGTCTCGCTCTCAAAGCTGATACGGGCGTCGATCAGCCGGCGCATCTGCTCCTGGAGGCGCTTGGCATCGCCGCGCTTCCCTCCCCCGGTCCTCGGGTTCAGTCCGATCTCCCGCATGAAGTTGTCGAGACTATTGCCTAGCCGGATGTGCCGGCTCTTCTTCCGCTTAGCTTCAGTGACCAGCCAGAAGAGAAACAGCCTGGGAATGGAGCCGAAGGGGTACAGGGCTTTCCGCGTCTGCCGGTCGATATGGGGCTGGATCACGAGCGTCAGATTGCCGTTGGTGCGCGTCCAGATCGGCGTGTCACCCGGGTCACTGTGCGGCAGAGTGCATTGCACCAGCTGCCGCGCCATAAACGCCGTCTCGGTCGCGTCCGGGTTCTGTTTGATCTCCACGGCGGCATCCAGCAGGAGCTGGTCTGCGGCGCTGGGGAACTTGGGCTTGGATCTCGGCAAGTGGCAGCCCTAGGCTTTCTTGTTCTTCATGTATGCATGAAAGCATGCAAGCATGAAATCACTCACGGTTGGAAAATCCATCTGAATCGCAGCCAGCTTTACGGCCTTAACATCCTCGGTGGGCCAACGCACCTGTAGGGGTTCCCGCTCGACCTTGGGAGCCGTCTTCCCACGTTTAGGCTCCTCCGCCGGTGATGCCTTCACCTGGGCCGCTTGTGGGACGGATGGCATGACGGCCAGCGTATCCGGGTTCAACTCAAGAGCCTTAGCCATGTGCGACTACCTCTCTGCCCTTCTGCATGCTTTCATGCAAGCATGATTTTATGTTCTTCCATAGCGCAGCAATTTCCTTGGCTGCCGCACCTTTTGGCTCCGCCTCGGTGATCGTCTGCCCTTGAGCGTACGGTGCTTTGTAGGCTGTCCGATCATTCACGAATGTCTCCGCAACCTCGCCATGCTTGGAGAGCACTGCTGCTGCCTGGGCGGTGATAAGTGTGTTCGCTTTGACTCGGGTGAGGACGAACAGGAAGGGAACCCCGGTCTCTTTGAGAGATTGAACGGTCACCGGGGCCGCCGTTAGATCGTCCTCGCTCGCCTGGACAGGAAAGATCACAAAGTCGGCCAGCTGGAAAAGATCCTTGGCAATGTCGATCCGGCCTGAAGCGGTGTCAATGATGCAGTACGCCGCCTTATGGCTACGCAAGAGGTTCAAACCCTTCCGCAGCCCCTCAAAGGGGATCTCAACGCGCTGGGGTATCTCGGACTCGCGCTTGGTGTGCCAGGCAGTGAGGCTGCCTTGCGGGTCGGTGTCGATCAGAAAGACGGGACCATCGCCGGAGCGTTCTGCTTCCACGGCAAGATGCTTGGCGAGCATCGTCTTGCCGCTGCCACCCTTCTGAGAGTTGATTACGACGATTTGCATGATTTCATGCTCCTATGCGTGCATGAATCCATGCTGCCTAATTTCATGTTTGCATGCAAGCATGAAATAGGGGAGGGTTCCTCTTAGTAACGATGTAGGCTCTGTGGGGAACTGCCGTAAGCTAAACGGCTTGCCTTAAGGGAAGGCGGGAACATTTGGTCAGGACCGGCGGTCTATATACGAAGAGGTCGCTCATGGCCATCTGCTTAATCCGCCCGCTGTGGTTTATGCTCGCGCTCTTCTGGGCGGTTAATACGGCTTGTGCGTGCTCTTGTGCCGGGCCGAATCCTGTCTGTTCGGTTTACTTCGGTTCTCCTGTAATTTTTCGCGGAACCGTAATAGACAAAAGCTTGGAACAACCACCACTCCAGACAATCCGGAACCTGGACGGATCAACATCGCAGATCAGAAGCCCGGGAACCTATAAAGTCCGCTTGGCAGTTAGCGAAAGTTTTCGGGGCGGAGAAGGCGAGCAAGAGTTAACGGTCTATACCAATGAGCAGAGCACGGCGTGTGGCTTTCCATTTGAGGTAGGAGTGGAATACGTCGTCTTCACCTACAGAAACCAAAGCGGAGACCAAATTTGGACGTCGAAATGTTCAAACACACATGCTCTCAAGGAGCCTTCCCTAGATAACGATCTGGCATGGATGCGGGGCCTTTCAGGAGCGCCCGCAGGAGGGAGAGTTTTCGGGCATGTGATGCTTGCCCGTTCAGGCCCAATGATTGGGGCGAAACTTGCTCTTCGAGGCGCAGTAGATCGAGACATAACGCCAGACGACAAGGGCAGCTATGAGCTACAAGGATTGCCGGCAGGCGAATATAAGGTTGCTGTGACTGTGCCTGCTGGATTTACAAGCGGCCCAGAGCAAACGGTCAAAGTGAACGAGAAGGGTTGCGCAGAGGTGGATTGGTATGTCTCGTACAACGGGCACGTACGGGGCCTCATTACAGATGTTGATGGAACGCCAATAGGCCATCTTCTGGTGACGTTGGACAGACGGGATGCGAACTCTTTCGATGGTCTAGCCATGGTGGACATGAGTGAGACGGGCGACGACGGGCGATACGATTTTTTCGAGAATAGGCCCAGGAGACTACATCGTCGTAGCGAACAACTTAGGTGCGTCATCGACTCGGCCGTACCCGCGGCTTTATTATCCCGCCTCGGAAACCCCTGAAAATTCTTTACTTGTTCGGGTAAGTGCGTCGGAGA
>CAXTGN010000452.1:1034-4597 GCA_964243455.1 uncultured Acidobacteriaceae bacterium | reverse complement strand
AGAAGCGCGAGCTTGGAACGCGTGCCGCGTCCCACAAACCCACAGCCTCGACGGCGAGGTCGTACCTACCGCAGTACCTTTTTGAGGCAGAGACAGGCCGAATAGCCAAATCCTTATAATGTGAGGGCTCGGACTGCGTTCTGCCCCTAAGCCGCCGATTATGCGTATGGACACTCTCGACCCCAACTCGGAGCAACAAAACACGCATCTAGAGTTCCGGTTTTCTAGAGTCTCTGACGGCAAAACAGTCGTTCCCGCATCTGTTCTGATCCAGACCCTGGAGGGTGCTCAACGCGCTATATGGCTGATCGCACTCTCCCGGGAACGCCGAGAAATCAAAAGCCGTGCTCGGATTCCTTCAGACATTGAGCAGCGCTATCAGCTGAAGTGCGAGGTTCCCGTTACTGGAAGCTACGTTCTTCCAACATTCGTGGAGTCTGGGCAGCCGAATCTTCTGCCCTTAAGTCAGGTTGGCGCAGTTCTCGCTGATTTTGAAAACATTGCAAACTCCTTGAAGCGTGGAAGCCGAGATGAGGTAGCTAATCTTTTGCCCGACACGGCTATCCGGAGGCGTGTAGTAGACGCCTTTCAGCAACTTGGCCCGAAGCCAGGCAGCGGATGGTTTTTGGACATTCAGCAGGATGGGGTCAGCGTACGGCTCGATGATGGATGGCAAAGTTCTATCCGGCGTATGTACTTGGCAACAGCTTCAGAGCCGGACATTGAAACGGTAAACAGCGAACTAATTGGAATTGATTTCGCTAATCGGCGGCTCACGATTCTTCCTCTTGGTGCTACCCGCCAAAAGACCTTAGAGGTTACCTATCCTGATGATTTGGAAGACTTCCTACTTGAGAGTCGGAGGTCCATTATCCAAATCACAGGCCGGACTTTGAGAGACGAGGACGACGAATTGAAGGGTTTGTTTGACCTGGAGGCAATCGCCCCCTTGAATCTGTCACCGCTTCAGTTTTCCGAAGTTCAGTACAGGGATACTCACTTAAGGTTCTTGAAGCCGCTGGTGATCGAACCGCAGCTCAGCGAAGACAACCATTACGTCACTCTTTTTGAGAGTGATTTGGGAATCGACGTGTTTGCTGGAACTGTCAGCGCTCTTGTGGATGAGTTTGCTGAATCTGTTGCTCTGACGTGGAAGAACTACGCTTTGGCAAATGATGCGGAGTTGTCGCCGAAGGCGTTAGCTTTGAAGCACCGCTTATTGAGTGCTCTGCAAGAGGTGGTGTAAATGGCCGTTCGAGCCAAACGAGAAGTTGAGGCAAGCCTGAAGAAAAAGGGTTTTAGGCAGGACGAAGGCGACCATCATTGGTACACCTACTGGACTGAAGACGGAAAGAAAACCCCTATTCATACGAAGACTAGCCACGGGAACACAAAGGATTTGGGAGACCACCTTATCGGCCAGATGTCTCGGCAGGTGGCTTTAACAAAAGCCCAGTTTCTTGAGCTTGTTGACTGTCCCATGAGTCGTGAGGCCTACCACGAGCTCCTCGTCGAGCAAGATCGCATTTGACGTGCTCGTGCTCTGGTGTTGGCGCTGCAGGCGGGAAATGCCGATGCTCGACGAGAGTGAATTCGCCGAAGTAGCAGACCTACACCGTCAAGGCATACAGGCGACCAAAGAGTTCAGGCAGCGCTGGGGTATTCCACTGCAGCACGCTACGCTGGCTCAACGGCTAGAGCCCATGCGACTGAGATACTGGCAACTCACGGGATTCGAAGAGCAAAACCCGAATGCCATTCTTCACCACCGCAGGTCCCTTTATGGGCCACCTTGCGCCAACTGCGGGAAACCTCTGCGAACCCCAAGAGCCACGCTTTGCGGAAGCTGCATGTACGCCCGTGATTAGGCCCACGACAACCGGAGTTGTCGTGGGTGACGCAGAGCGGCAGAGTTGCCAATAAACGCGTTTCTAATAGCCCCGTCTCTTCACTTGATCATTTCGTCTTGCTTCACCTCTAGCTGTGGATTGACAAGATGCAGGTCGATCGGCAAACCGCCCACGACCGGAGCAACGTCACGCACGATCTGCTCGAAACTACTCAGAAGTTTGGCGTCTACCTCGCGGACTACGACGAACGCCAGCATCGTGCTGTCGCCATAGTGTCTGCTCAAAATCACGTTGGCTCCCTTACCCCGAAAGAAGCGCATCGATTGAAACTGTTTGCCGAGCGCCTTTGCTTCGGCTTTCGTTACAGTTCCCTCGTAGTACACCGCGTCTTTGCCGTCAAAGCGTACCTCACCAATCGTCGAGGTCTCTTCTACATCTCCAGTGGGGTCCATCAATTGGATCTGAACCGGGAATCCCCCAACTGTTGGGGCTATCTGCCGAGCGAGTTCCTCAAATTTCGAGAGCATCCCCGTCTCGTTCCACACACCATCCTGTACTCCGAACGATATGGTTGTGGCGCCGAATCCTTTGTTGAGCAGAACAGACGCTCCGCGTTCCTGCAGATACCCATTGCTCTTGAGCGCGTCGCCAAGGGCCAAGGCATCACCTCGGGTAGCCAGTCCGGAGTAGATCACCTGGTCCTTCGCCCCGATCAACACCATCGTCCGATGTTGATAGCCGTAAAGAAGAGCGCCAGCGATGACGACTAGGACGGCCCAACTTGCGATCCCCACGCAAACCGCCGCTCCTGTGGAGCCGAGTCGGCCACCGCGTGCAGCGTGCCGTGCAACAGCATCGCCCTGTTCTTCCTTCGCTATTCTCCACGTTAAGTACCACGTGGCCGCTAAGAACAGGATCTCGAACGCGTCGTATTCCAATCGCTCCAGGGAACCGGATGATGTATTCCAAGTTAACTTCACCGCGATGTTGAGTGCGACAACAATCGACCCGAGAACGATAGCGAGAATGGCTCTGCCAGCACTGCCCAGCCTCACGTAGTTGAGAGCAATGAGCATGACACCGGCCGGAGGGCAAACGAACGTCGCTGTTCCCACGGCTGCGGCATCGAACAGCCGGTATTCCGGTTTAGGTGTAGTTGCTTCTGAAGATAGGACCATACCGAGTACACCGATCATAAGCGGCTTCACTAGAGCCACTGATGGCCATCGAAGTGCCGCAAAAAAGCGATTATTGGCACTCTGCGGGATAGCTTCTTGTTCTTGTACTCACTGAAACGGGCGTTTCAGACGAGTAAACCCTGCTAGGGCCAGCCCGTCGTGTCAGGGTAGTTCGGTGGAGACTTGTGCCTTTCCAACCCAAGATGCTGGTTCGGTGTACATGCCTTGTAGCGTTATGACCAGATTGCTGCCTCGAGTGCTGCTCAATTCGAGCGTCTCGCCAGTCCCGTCCCGAGGAAGTGTGATCGACGAAAGCGGGATGCTGATGTCTTCGTGTTCGCGAGGGTTAAGGAAGATTTTGTATGGCGTCGGCCCATCGTCAGGCATCGTTGTCGGAACGCATAAAGTGCAGTTGAGCTCAACTTTTGAGCTGTCGGGTCGCTCTAAGGAGAAATGGAAGAGGGTGGCCGGATACTTTTTATGATCAACGACAAAACCCGTCCAGACCGCAATGGTTTGCGAGCCTGTGTTGCGA
>CAXTGN010000452.1:0-1024 GCA_964243455.1 uncultured Acidobacteriaceae bacterium | reverse complement strand
CCGGACCCGACGAGATGGGCAGACAGCTCCATTCCAGCAGACGTCATGACAGGTCGCGCAACAAGCGGCTCTGGGGGGAAGTTGATTCTTCGTGTGTCGGCACCCACACACCAGCAGGAGACCCAAGAGCATCGCGTCCTTCGCCATAGCTTTGCAGACACCAAAACGTGATGCTTTGTTCCTTGCTCACATACATACGATAAAGGACGTTATCGTATGTAGATAGGTCGGCTGAATCTAAGGTAGCGGACACCTAGGCAGGCTTTAACCTCCCTTGGTGTCTCTTGAGCTTCAACGTCCAGGAGGTCGGACTCCGGCTCACAGCCGTCCCGCCGTGCACTACGCCCAGTGCCATCGGCACAGCGAAACCTTATTGCTCCATCAAGTTTTAGGCCGCGGCACGTAGGGTGGAGTAGGTAGCTGCTCGAAGCTGCCCGGCTTGGCCCTGCTCACGGCAGCCAGCACTGTAGCCATATTGGCCTCCAGCGTGTAGCGGTGCGTGGTACCGAGAATGATCAGAGCGATCTTCCGGTTCTTCAGATTCTGTTGGTAGGCCAGGTTCTTGTCGCCCGTGATCATCAGCTCGAAGCCGGCGTTCTCGGCCCCTTTTAACAGTGTTCCGTTCGACAGCTGACCCCAGCCCATATGTACAGCCGTCGTCACCTTATGCCTAGCCAAGTGCCGACTCAGTTGCGCTGGTACATTAACGTCGAAAAAGATGTTCACCGGCGAAGAAGTTCCGGGTTCTTGGCGATTGCTTCAGCGATCAAAGATCTAACATCCTCCTTCGGTAGGCCGAAGGACTCCGCAATCTCGTCGGCACTGTCACCGAGCATGTAGTTCTCGATAATGAACTGGGCTGGCATCCTCCAGCCTTTCAGGGTCGGCGTCCCACTCAACTTCGCGGGGTTAACTTCCACCATGGAGTAGCCGGTCCAATCAACGAGATAGTGGGCGTCGGCATGATTTCGATCGATCATCGCTTCCTCCTGGCTGACGATTTTACGCCGTTTCCTGGGTGCTC
>CAXTGN010000451.1:0-4619 GCA_964243455.1 uncultured Acidobacteriaceae bacterium | reverse complement strand
TTGGTGATGGATTCGGCGCGGGCGTTGATGGTGGACAGGCCCTTGATGTCGGAGAGGTCTTTGGTGAAGAACGGCACCAGTCCCCAGCGTGCCAGGATCAGTTCGCGTTCGCCCGATTCCCTGCTCTGCCGGATGATGGGCTGGAAGGTGGTGGGCGCGACGTTGTAGTCCGCACCGGGCAGCGGCAGCTCGGCGGGCTGCGGGCTGGCGTGGAAGTATTCGGCGATCTTCTGCTTGTCGCTGCGACGGACGTACCGGCCACACATCGGTTCTATCCTCCGCTACTCAGGGTATCGAGCGGTGGGCTTCCGTGTATACAGCGCTCTAGTGTTTCAGCCTGCTAGCGTTTTAGCCGCTTAGCGTTTCAGGACGGGGAATGTCTCCGCCCTTCCCCAGCTCCCAGCCAGCGCCGGCCAAAAACAACCGGCCCCGTCTCGGAGGCTCCCCAACCTAGCGGGGGTACCCCGCAACGCCCCAAAAGCAAGTAGCGCGATGAAGCCGCCATGCGGAAACCAGACTTCCTGAGTCTGTATGTCTTTTGTTGAGTTGGAGCGCCGCTTCGGCTTTCCTGTTCAGAGGAGGAAGACAGATGCAGACAGTCAGATCATTCGTGGGCATGGATGTGCACAAGGCAACCATCTCGATCAGCGTTGCGGAAGACGGCCGTTCCGGGCCGGTGCGGTTCCTGGGCGTGATCCCGAACAAACCAGATGACGTTGCGAAGATGGCGAAGCGGCTCTCCAAGCACGGAGAGCTCGACTTCTGCTATGAGGCAAGCTGCTGCGGATACGGGATCCAACGCCAGCTGACTGCGCTTGGCCACAACTGCATCGTTGCGGCACCGTCGATGATCCCCCGCAAGTCAGGTGAGCGGATCAAGACCGATCGGCGCGACTCGGAGAAGCTGGCTATCCTGCATCGCTCTGGTGATCTGACGCCGGTGTGGGTTCCGGACACAACCCACGAAGCGCTTAGAGATTTGGTCCGTGCCCGCGTAGATGCATCGATGCACCTGATGCGTGCACGACAGCAGCTGCTCGCCTTCCTGCTTCGACATGGCCGCAGCTACCCAACGGGCAGGCACTGGACACAGCGCCATCGTTGCTGGCTGGCAGGTCAGACGTTCCAGGAGAATGCCCATGGCATCGTCTTCCAGGACTATCTGGAGACAGTCTGGGCTGCGCAGGACCGAAGAGACGCCCTAATCAAGCGGATCACTTCGATGATCGAGAGCTGGTCTCTCGGTCCCCTGGTCGAAGCTTTGCGTGGACTCCGCGGGATGGACATAATCTCCGCAGCGACCTTTATTGCCGCCACCGGCGATCTCAGCCGTTTCGAGTCGCCACGCCTCCTGATGGGCTACCTCGGGCTTGTACCTTCGGAGCAGTCCAGTGGCGGGTCGATACGTCGTGGCGGCATCACGAAGACCGGCAACCGGGAAGCCAGGCGCATGCTCATCGAAGCTGCCTGGAGCTATCAGTACCCGGCCAGAATCGCGAAAGAAAAGGCAGAAATCCTTGTTAGGTTGCCGAAGAACATTCGCGACATCGCCTGGAAGGCACAGACAAGACTTTGCACCCGTTATCGCTCCATGGTCGCCAGAGGCAAGAAGCCCACCGTCGCCGTCTCTGCGATTGCGAGAGAGCTCGCCGGCTTCATCTGGGCAATCGGCCAGGAGATGAGGATCACCATGGCAGCTGGATAGGGCACGTTCTTACCGGCCTCGTGGTGCGGGGACCGGACAACAGGTCATGGCGATCCTCGAGAGTCCCTTGGGCAGGAGCTCCGCTCCAACGCCCGCGCTGAGTCAGAGGCAAGCCTGCGACGACACACACTCATGCGGTAACCAACCCGCGTATGGAAGTCTGAGCGACTGTCGCTGAACGTTGTCCGGTTCCCAAATTATGTGGCAAGCACACCAACACCCTTGAAGCCTTGCAAGGGCGATCACCCCTGCGCCTAACCGTTGACAAAAGACATGGAAGGGACTCAGTCCCTGGCGCGCGCAAGAACCACCTTTATCTTCCGCGCTTCCCCACCCCACCGGGCAAAGAACGCCCGCCGGGGACCCCGGTTCGCTCGTGCAGACCTCGCTACGCTCGCCCTTCGGGAAAGGAATCCGGCTCTTGCACTTGCCGCCCCTGCTGGCGTGGGCCAGGGCCAAGGCGTGTTTGAGAAACAAACACAGCCAAACCACTCGAAAGCGAGCCACCCGATGCTTGAACTCATTCGACTTCTCAGCAAGGTCACCCCGACGTTGCTCACCCATGTCGGCACCACGATCCGGATTGCGAACGGACCTTACATGCCGCTCACGGTCGAGAACATCGGCCCCGGCCCGAGACGCCTCCCTGCCCTTTCTCTCTGCCATTACGGGGAGCAGAACGGCGACGCGACGCGCGACCCGGAGATGTGCTTCGAGCTGGAGACCGAGGACGGCAGGCTGGTTGGCGTCCAGCCCTTCTACTACCACAACGATTACGCGGGGGTGGAGCAGTTTGCCCAGAACCAGGAGACCGGGGAGATAGACACCCGCAGGGTCCAGAGCCAGGGCGAGTTCGCCGAGCAGTGGAGCCGTAACCTCATTGAACAGGGCTTTGTCGTTGCGGTTGCTTCTGCCAATTTTCAGCAATTTAGATGTTTAAGTGGTTAGCAGTCTAAAGGCCTAAGCCACTGACCAGACAACTGACACTTTCGTGGTGAGGCGTCAGGTATGTATTGGGAGGGAACTCGGGAGCGGGTCGATCAGCTGAGATTCGGAACGCTTCGGGGTAGGCCGTCGTCCGGAAGCAACCAGGTTTGACTTTCATTGAAGAGATACTGAGAGTGGCTTGGTGCTTCAGCCTAAAAGTAATACTTTGTTCTCATGGCCCAGTCGCTGTTTGGATACTGGCTGTGTAACAGCGTGAACGCTTCTTTGCTGACATTCGACGACGGTGATTTGCCGTAGTCTTCGGTCCTGTAGCACTCATAGCGTGTCATCTTGACAACCAGAGCCAAGGACTCTGCGGCTACTGGCTCGTCCGGATGTACCTTCACGTATTCAATTGTTCTTCGCCCCAGCCACTCCATGCCGATGGGGTGCGCGTTCAAGGCTGCAACTTCGTCCTTGGCCTGCTGTTCCTGCTCGCGTGTAAGGAACGCCGGCTCTGAGATCTGGAGCACTGGGGCACCTGAAGTCCCCTGGTCTTGCGGCAAAGCCTTCTCCATCGTGGAGCACCACAGATTGTTTCGGAAGCTGTCGACCACAGTGTAGGTAGCCGCCCGCTGAACGCCCGCATCGAGAAAGGGTCGCAAGCCGGGGGAGTGCAGTAGCACCAGCGTCGCCGCAAATCCTGTCGGATCATCCGACTTCGCGAGAGATCTCTGCACCGGCGACGGAAGCAACGGCATAAGAGCCTTGGCTTCATCATCGCGCCGCAACATCACTGCACGAAGCCAGCTCGATAGAGCAACGGTATCGCGGAGATGCTTCGGTAGCGTCTGGTTCTTCGCCGCGTCGATCCACAGGCTGAGCGGCAACCGCGTATTGAAGACCCTTGCCGCGTCCTCGTCGAACTGCAGCGCGGAGATGTTGTTCTTGCAATCCAATGACGGGCAGCCAGCATCGGCGGCCGACTCCGACTCCGCAGAAATCATGGTGCGCGGCGCATCCTGCAGAAGTGCGGTCAGATCTCCGGCCGTCTTCATGCGCACCTCGAGCAACGCATTCGTCGCAGCCGGTTCGTTCCGCTTTCGCGTGATCTCCAGGGCGTGGCTCGTGATCTCACGCGCGCTCTGCATATCTTTCTCTTCCGCCAGGATCCTCGCCCGATGGAACGCAACGGTGACATACGCCGGAGAGGTCTCCGGCACAGCTGCCGCCGCCTGCAGGAGCTTGGGACTGCCCTTCTTCGCACTCATCAGCGCCGCAACGAGAGACGGCAGGTCCGGATGCTGCTCCCACTCTTTCTCGGCAGAGGAGGCATCCAGGGTTCCGCCCCCGGCTGTAGCCATGGAGTAGCTTGATGGGCTGCCGGTTAGCGTCATCCAGTGCAGCAATGGCGCGTTGCCATGACTTCCATGATCAAGCAGGAAGCGTAAGTCGACCAGATGTTGTCCAAACCCTGCGTCATGCCCAGGGCCTGCGAGCAAACGTGCGAGCGTGCTCGCCTGCTCGTCAGGATGCAGGCGGATCATCACAAAGTTCAGCTCCGCTTCAGCCGCATGCTTCACCTGCGGATCAGGAGATGCCTCTGCTTGCTGCAGCAGGTCCCGCGCGGCCTGCATGCCCACCGGGTCGAACTGCGCCTGAGTGAAATCTTCCTTGGCCTCGACGGCCTTGGCTGCCTGACGTATCGTGCATCGCGCGGCCAGGTAGAGGCCCCACCTGGACCACGGCGACCCGTTGTCTTTGGCGATTGCCAAGAAGGCATCCCGTGCGGCAATGTAGTCGCTACGGTAGAAGGTCGCAGCCGCGATCTGGTAGGAGCGATCCTGCTTCAGCAGCACCGGGGCATCCGCCATCACGTCACGCGGCAAACGCCCGTCCCCGCTGCAGTTCGAGAAGACGGCGTCCTGACCGGCAAGCCAATCCTTCAGCGCGGCGCTGGTCTTACCCCACTTGGCGGCGCGGTCGG
>CAXTGN010000450.1:1705-4620 GCA_964243455.1 uncultured Acidobacteriaceae bacterium | reverse complement strand
GAACAGGAACTCCGCCAGCGCCCGCGCCGTCTCCGTCTTGCCCACGCCCGTCGGGCCCAGGAAGATGAAGCTGCCGATCGGCCGCTTGGGGTCGCTCAGACCCGCACGTGAGCGGCGAATCGCATTCGCCACAACCGTCAGCGCCTCGTCCTGCCCAACCACCCGCTGCCGCAGGCGGCTCTCCATCTCCGTCAGCTTCTGGACCTCGCCCTCCAGCATCTTGGAGATGGGAATTCCGGTCCACTTGGAGACGATCTTCGCAATGTCCTCCTCGTCGACCTCCTCCTTCAGCAGCCGATTCGGCGAAGCCATCCTCTTCTTGCTGTCATTCCCGGAGGGAACCTGCGTCTTGTCGGCCGCTACGGCCGCATCTTGCGTTGCGGTCAGCTCATGAAGCTGCCGCTCGGCCCCGGGAATCTCGCCATACTGCAGCTCCGCCGCACGCTGCAGGTCGCCCTTGCGCGTGGCTTCCTGCATCTGGAATCGCAGCGCCTCGAGCTTCTCCTTCAACGCTGCGATTTCCCCGATCGCTCCACGTTCCTTCTGCCACCGCGCCCGCAGACCCGCGGCCTGCTCCCTGACCTCGGCAAGCTCGCGCTCCACGGCCTGCAGCCGCTCCTGCGAATTGGCGTCATTCTCCCGACTCAGCGCCGCCTTTTCGATCTCCAACGACGTCGCCCGCCGCTCCAGATCGTCGATCTCCACAGGCACACTGCCAATCTGGATCGCCAGCGCCGCCGCTGCTTCATCGACCAGATCGATCGCCTTGTCCGGCAAAAATCTGTCGCTGATGTAGCGATGCGAAAGCTCGGCCGCCGCGACGATCGCCGAATCCTTGATCCGCACCTTGTGGTGCGTCTCATAGCGCTCGCGCAGCCCGCGCAGGATCGCGATGGTGTCCTCCACGTTCGGCTCGCCGACGTACACAATCTGGAAACGGCGCTCCAACGCGGCGTCCTTTTCGATGTACTTGCGGTACTCGTTCAGCGTTGTGGCACCGATCGCCCGTAGTTCACCGCGCGCCAGCGCCGGCTTCAACATGTTGCTCGCGTCGATCGCGCCCTCGGCCGCGCCCGCCCCGACCAGCGTATGCAGCTCGTCGATGAACAGAATGATCTGCCCGTTGGACTCCTCGATCTCCTTAAGCACCGCCTTCAAGCGGTCCTAAAACTCCCCGCTGAACTTCGCCCCCGCGAGCATCGAGCCCAGGTCCAGCGAGATCACCCGCTTGTCGCGCAGGATCTCCGGCACATCACCCGAGAAGATACGCCGCGCCAGGCCCTCCACAATCGCCGTCTTGCCCACACCCGGCTCACCGATCAGCACCGGATTGTTTTTCGTCCGCCGGCTCAACACCTGGATCACCCGGCGGATCTCTTCATCCCGCCCAATCACCGGGTCCAGCTTGCCGCGCCGCGCAAGTTCGGTCAGGTCTTTGGCGTACTTCGCCAGCGCCTGGAACTTGCCCTCTGGGTTCTGGTCCGTCACGCGCTGCGACCCACGCACCGCCTGCAACGCCCGCAGGATCGCGCTGTAGTCCGCCCCCTGCGCCGCCAGCGCCTGGCCTACCGGCTCACCCTTCTGGGCCGCCAGCGCGAGCAGCAGGTGCTCGGTAGACACATACTCGTCCTTGAAGTTCTCCGCTTCCCTGAAGGCGCTATCCAGCACCTTGCTCAGCGCCTGCCCCATGCCGGGCTGCTGGCTCGCGCCACCCACCTTGGGCAGCTTCGCCATCGCGCTGTTCATCTGCGTCAAGAGCTGCTGTACCGGTACGCCCACCTTCTCCAGCACCGGCAGCACAACGCCCTCTTTGTCCTCCAGCAGCGCCGCCATCAGGTGGAAGGGCAGCACCTCCGGATTGCCATGCTCCGCGGCCATTCCCACCGCACCCTGCACAGCCTCCGCCGACTTCACGGTCAGCTTGTCCCATTTCATCGCCATGTCTACGAACTCCTCGCCGCGCGCACGCTACGCTTCGCCCGGCTCCACTTTAGACGTATCTTAGCGAATGTGGGTGCAAAAATCTGATACAAAGTCACTCACCCTGCTCAACCAGAAGCTCACATCCGCACTACCTGGTTTCGCCCTCCCAGCTTTGAGCGATACAGCGCCTGGTCGGCGCGCTTTACGAGCACGCCCGCAGCCTCGCCCGGGGCAGGAACCATCGAGGTGGCTCCGACGCTCACCGTTTGCACCCCAAGCGGTCCGGTTGGGTGTGGCAGCCGCTTGCGTTCTACAGCCATGCAGAGCCTTTCGGCTACACGCAGCGTCCGTTCGCCGTCCGCCTTCGGCAGCAGCACGGCAAATTCCTCGCCTCCGTAGCGCGCCGCCAGGGACGGACGCGCGCCCAGCACCTCCGTGATGACGCCGGAGATCGCGCACAGGCAATCGTCGCCTTCCATGTGGCCGAAGACGTCGTTGTACTGCTTGAAGTGGTCGGCGTCGATCAGCAGCAGCCCCAGGGGCGTTTGAGCGGCAAGCGCGGTCTCCCACTCCGCTGCCAGGCGGAGATTGAAGGCCCTTCGGTTTGCCAGACCCGTAAGAGCATCCGTCTGGGCCAGTTGCTTGTAGCGCGCCTCGCTTGCTGCCAGCGATTGCTTCAGCGCCTCCTGCTGTTCCAGCAGCGCCGCCACGGGAAACATGGTGAAGATCGAAACCGCCGCCAGGATCTGCGCGACAACAATCCGGTGCAGCAGCATGTGCTGCCCCGGAATCAGCATCAGCGGCCCGTGTCCTTTGACCGTGAAACCGATCGCCATCAGGGTCATAAGCACGATGGCCAGAACGGTCCCGGAGAAACCTCGCCGGAACGCCACCAGCAACAGCGCCGGAAACAGCAAAAACAAAAGCGGGTCACCGTTATGCGTAAACACCACCACGGTGGCCAGTGCCGGCACCAGCAGCACGGGGAGCGT
>CAXTGN010000450.1:0-1695 GCA_964243455.1 uncultured Acidobacteriaceae bacterium | reverse complement strand
GGATGAAGGTAAGTGGGGCAAGCACGGCCATACCGATCATGTCGCCCAGCCACCATGTGCGGAAGAGCTGCCACCACGGCCCGGCAGCCTGAAACAGCAGCGTCCAGGTCGCCCCCAGCGCACTCGTCAAGGCCGTCGCCCCGATGACGGAGACGCCCAGAAACCCTACAAGCGGACGCCGCTTGGACAGGTCAAAGGGTGTCCCGAACAGACGAGTCAGGGCAACGGCAGAGGTCACCACCTCCACGGAGTTCGCCACGGAGACCCCAAAGGCCAGGAGAAATGGATCTCCGTGGATCACATCGGCCAGCGTGTCCGCCGTCAGCCCCGCCAGAAAATACGGCAGCCAGCGCCGGGGAGACTGCGTGATCAGCAGCCCGAAGATCACCCCATTGGAGATCCAGATCGTCGCGACACCTTCGGATTGCCGCGACAACGCAATGCCCACCCAGGAGCACAGCGCCGTAAAGCAGAACACGCCGAGGAGCCGCAGCACGGCAGGCCGGGTCCACTCGCTGCGGGCCCAGCAGCCCTCCCATATCGCGTGAAGCAGCTCCTGGAAGCCGATGGATCGAGGGCCCTTCGGCGGGCGAGGTACATCTTCAGGCGCTGGGTTCAACAGGCCCACCGCCGTCAAGGCTTTCGCGGGAACTTCGCCGGCTTGCTCTAGAACACCTGGTCCGGTCTGCATAAAGTTTCAAACCCAGCTCTCGGTTCATCCGGGCGGAAACTCCGGGACGCGCCCAACTTGGGCACCGGCTGGCTCGGATTTCTGGGGCCGCTCCATTATCGCTGGAACTCCTTTCTTCGCAAGCTCTCCTGCGTTACCTCAAAGAGACGCTCGGTGAGTTGACACGTCAGGTGGCGAGAGATGCGACCCGCCTCTCGCCGTCTTACCCGGTACACTGGAGGAATGCTTTCTGGGCTTTATGCCAGGTGGATGTACGCGTGGGAGACCGCGCTGACAACACGTGACGAAAACCGCGTGGAACGCCCCCTGGAGTGGGGTTTCGATCATCTCGTCGACGTATGCGGAACCGAGGCCGCCGCCCGGGTTGCACGAGGCGAAGTCTCCGCGGTCGAGGCCATGGCCGCCCTGAACGCCCGTCTGGTGGCAAACCCCGAACAGATGTTCGGCTACACGACTCCCTCCGACTTCCGCCTCGAAGAGCGTCATCCAGAGCTCTTTCCCACCAATGTCCGGCCCGAGACGCTGCAGCAGGCAGCCGAATTTCGGCGCCAGGCGGAGACCGGCGAGCTCCGCCGTGCCCCGTTCCTCCGCTTCACCTCCGCCGTCCGCACGCATCACCCCGAAAACGATCAGGTCAACGCCCGCTGGTACGAAGCCAAGACAAGGAACGGCCAGCGGCCCAGGCAGGCCATGATCGTGCTCCCCCAATGGAACGCGGACGCCTTCAGCCACAATGCCCTGTGTGAGATGTTTCTGCGCTGGGGTGTCTCCGGCCTTCGGCTCTCCAAGCCCTACCACGACATTCGCCGGCCAGCCGAGCTGGAGCGCTCGGACTATGCCGTGAGCTCCAACATCGGCCGCACCCTGCAGGCGGCCCGGCAGGCGGTCGCGGACATCCGCTCCTGCTGCGATTGGCTGGAAGCACAGGGGTACACCGAGATCGGCGTGCTCGGCACCAGTCTGGGCAGCTGCTACGCCTACCTCGCGGCGGCGATGGATACCCG
>CAXTGN010000449.1:0-4629 GCA_964243455.1 uncultured Acidobacteriaceae bacterium | reverse complement strand
CTGGCGGTGGCATGCTCTCGGGGCCGACCGAATCGGCCATTGGTCCGTGAGGGTCAACGCTAATTTGAGAATCACCCTCAGCTTCGAGGATGGCGATGCGATCCTAACCGACTATCAGGACTACCGCTAGGAGCGTCCATGTCTATGCATAACCCAGCACACCCAGGGGCGGTCCTCAAAGACGCTCTAGAATCGATTCCTATGTCCGTCACGGACTTCGCTGCCCATATCGGTATGTCTCGCACGAATATGTCCCGCGTCCTTAACGGCAGAGCCGGCGTGACTCCAAAACTGTCGATCAAACTGAGCCAAGCTTTTGGGCAGCCCTCACCTGACATCTGGTTCAAGATGCAGGGCGCCTACGATTTTTGGCAAGCCGCTCACGAGTCCAAGATCTCCGTAAAGCCGCTCTCTACGGCAGCCTAGAGATCATCCAGTCCCCAAAAGCAGGATGAGCATGCGCTACGCTGGTACCACGGTGTTTGAGGACTGGAACGCCCAGCCTCCACTTGCCGGCGCAGTTCCCCGTCGCATACGATAGGCTGTCACCCTGCACGACTTGCCGCCTGCCCTTGGCTTCGATCTGAGCTACATCAAGACGGAACCATGTTTGCATCCGTCATTGACGGTGGTCGGCGGTTCGTCCACCAGCTATTCCATTCGCAGAAGCCCGCAATCCAACTCTTTACCTGCTTCATGTGCCAGGCGCCCACGAACTCGGAAGGCATCGTATGGTTCGAGAAGCGGGCCTTCTGCTCAGCCACATGCAAGGGTTCCTACTGCGAACACCTTACCGAAGGGCAGGCGTGGTGAGCTAGAACTTGCGTCCAGCGAATGGGTCCTGTCCGCAAACGATGCCCAGGACGCAAGGGATGTTCACGCGCGGGTCAAGAGCAACTCTACCGGGTCGTCCGCTACCTGATACGTTGCTTGCTGGTTGCTGACGGTAACAGGGACGGCGGCGCGCGTCACCAAGCCAATGGCACCGGTGACCGCCATGCCCGTCGGGATTGGCATGGTCATCGTTCCTGCCGAGGGCGACGCGACGGTAAACCTGAAACAGCGATGGCACCGAACAGCACTGTACCTGGAACCGAGAATATCTTCCGCAACAGCATTCGCTCCCCTTCAGTTGCTGCCGTTAGCCCTGCGTACCGAATGAGACTGCCTGCGAATCCTGTGGGACCGCTGAATCGATCTGAAGCACGTCGACCCGGCGAGGCTTCTAGGGATCGCTGTTGCCTATGGATCGGTATCCAGATGAACTGGTACGTGTCATGGATCCCGTTTCACGCATGAACAGAGAGTCGCCCGGGCTCATGCCCAGTCTATTGAACCTGTAGCCCGCGCCATCGCCGGACTTTCACTGTAGCCCAAGTTGTCCGCTGCGGAATGACGGGTGTGAGCCTTTCTTGAGCCGATCTTGAGGCTTCCCTCACAGACTCGGCCACCATCTGCGCCCTACTCTCTGCTCAGAATAGGACACCGTCGCTCAGTGTGGCCTGTCAGTTCAATCGAATCAGGGAGTCCAATATGTCCGAAACCGCCGCCGCGATCCTGATCCTGCCCTTTCTGGTCATGCTGACCCTGGCCCTGGAGTGCACCCGCATTGGGTGTCGTGGCGTTGTTCGCCGCCGTCAGTCAGGCCGACTCCTCGGCCCTGAGCAGACATCGGAATTTCATCCAGTCCCTGTAGCTGGACAGGAGGTCCCCTTTTAGACGAGAACGATGCGTCACGCCACTCTCCGCTTACGTGATTGGGGCCTGAACCCTGGTCGCGCAACCGGCACCGGGTCGATGCGGACAATTTGCCGCGACTGCCTGCGGCACAGCTTTCGTCTATGCTATGGGCATTGTGTCGTTACCAGGCGCCAGCAGTTTAGATCGTCCCTTCATAAGCGCTGCAGAGGACCGGATGCCGTCGCCCCGGATTGCGGTCCTGATTCCCTGCCACAATGAAGAGGCTGCGATTGAGAACGTCGTACGCGGCTTTGCCCGCGAACTTCCTCTGTCTCAGATATACGTATACGACAACAACTCCACGGATCGCACGGTGGAGGTGGCTCGCGCCGCCGGGGCCCGGATCGGCCGCGAACAGCTCAAAGGCAAAGGCAATGTAATCCGTCGCATGTTCGCCGATATCGACGCGGATGCCTATGTGCTGGTCGACGGTGACGACACCTACGACGCCGCGAGCGCGCAGCCCATGATCGATCTTTTACTGGGTTCCGGCCTCGATATGGTCACCGGCACGCGGGTGACCGAGATCCGTGCCGCCTACCGGACTGGCCACCGTACGGGAAACGTTCTGCTCACCGGCATCGTCACTCGCATCTTCGGCAACCGTATTACGGACATGCTCTCCGGATACCGTGTCTTCAGCCGCCGCTTCGTCAAGAGCTTCCCTGTCCTGAGCGCAGGTTTCGAGATCGAAACCGAATTCACCATTCACGCGCTTGAACTGCGGATGCCGCTCGGTGAATTGGAAACACCTTACCGGGATCGGGCCGAGGGTTCCACCTCGAAGCTCAGCACATACAAAGATGGTTCCCGCATCTTCATCACCATCCTGCATCTGGTCAAAGAAGAGCGTCCGCTTCAGTTCTTCTCGCTCATTGCGGCATTCCTGTTTTTAACCGCCGTCATTCTTGGATTTCCGCTCATTACGGAGTTCCGCCGGACGCACCTCGTGCCGCGCCTGCCCACCGGTGTGCTCGCTACAGGCCTGATGATGCTCTCGCTTCTGTCACTTGTCTGCGGTCTTGTGCTGGATTCGGTCTCTCGCGGGCGCAGGGAGTTCAAGCAGCTAGCCTATCTGGCGGTCGATCGCACGGTCCCGGCCCTTTCGCGCGGTCTTCAGCGATAGCTATCTAAGCCTGTATGTCACGAGCGGCGAAAATCGCTTGCGGCAATTCCTTGCTCTGCTATGATCGGCACCACACGGCGTCCGGCGGTTCCGGTCGCTTCCAAGGATCCCTCTCATCACGAGCGTCTGCATGGATAAGCCAGCGAAGGCCAGCACCTCCGTCGCGCCGCCTCTGGAACACACCGAGTTCCATCTCCCCTCCACGCTCGATAGCGTGGCTGAGGTGGAGCATGCCGTTGAGGCCATGGCCTCACGGCTAGGTTTCGATGAGGATGAATCGAGCAACATAGCCATGGTGGTACGCGAGGCCGCCATCAACGCGTGCAAACACGGCAACCGTTTCGCCGAAACAAAATGGGTGAATGCCACGCTCGACCGATCTGCAGACACGCTCACCATCTGCATCTCCGACCAGGGGGACGGCCTTGATCCGGAGACGCTGCCCGACCCGCTCGACCCCACCAATCTGCTGCGCAGCTCCGGTCGTGGTGTTTTCCTGATGCGCGCCATCATGGATGAGGTACACTTTCGCCAGCTACAGCCAGGCACACAGGTGACGCTCATCAAACACAGGCATTTGGAGGCGACCAAGTAAACATGGATACAAAAGTTCGGCAAGTAGACGGTGTAACGGTTCTCGACCTCAGCGGCAAGATCACGCTCGGTGAGAACAGCGGCAAGCTGCGCAGCGCAGTGCAGGACGCGCTCTCCAGTTCCAAAAAAATTCTCCTGAACCTCGCCGACGTCAACTACATCGATAGCGCCGGTCTCGGCGAACTCGTGAGCGCGTTTACCACCGTCAAGAACGCCGGCGGCGAGCTGAAGCTCCTCAATCTGACGAAGAAAGTCCGCGACCTCCTCGTGATCACCAAACTCCTCACCGTCTTCGACGTCAAGGACAACGAGCAGGAAGCCATCAAGGCTTTCGCATAGAATCCAGTCTGTTCAAGCGTAAGGGCCGTCACCCGAGTGACGGCCCTTCTGCTTGCGGCCGCCTGACATACGGTCCCTTCCAGGGAGGTGCCCCTGCGAATCTGATCCGAACTTACGGTCAACTGCTCAGCAGGCGAGCTCGCGCTTCAAAACTCCGCGTCGCTTTCCGTTCTGTTGAAAGATCCACTCGAACGACACGAAGGTTGTATACGTCGCAGCCTTCGCTCTAGCTACGATTGGCCACGTTCCGGTCAGTGAAAACAAGAAAGGTATACGTATGCCCGAAAGTACCGCCGTCTCGTTTACCAGCATTCGAGCACAGGATTTGGAGTCGATGCCGACTAACGCCGTCGACGACTTGCCCTTTGGCGTCGTCGGGCTTGATCCAGACAGCACCGTGATGCTGTACAACGCCACGGAATCCCGGCTGGCCGGACTGCCGGCGGATTCTGTTCTGGGCGAGCCTTACTTCCTGGGCGTGGCACAGTGCATGAACAATTACCTCATTGCCCAACGTTTTCAGGACGAGCCGGAGCTGGATGTCACGCTGGATTACGTTCTCACCCTTCGCATGCGCCCAACGCCCGTGACCCTCAGGCTCTTGAAGAACGCATCTTCTGCCCTGCAGTACGTTCTGATCCAGCGGTGAACCCATCCTTCGATGATGTCGGGAGCGCAGTGTGACGGGAGACGGCATGGACGCTGAACACGTAAACCTGCTCAAGTTTCTGTATGCCTGTCCCGTCGGCTTACTGGAAATGCAATCGGACGGCGGGATCAGCATGATGAATCCGCATGCTATGCAACTGCTGTTGCCTCTTGCGCAGGGG
>CAXTGN010000448.1:2959-4631 GCA_964243455.1 uncultured Acidobacteriaceae bacterium | reverse complement strand
CGCTACTGCGTCTCCTACCAGTGGTGCGAAGAGGAGGACCCGGACAACTGGGCGCCGGTATGCAGCCTCGAAGAGGCGTTACAGTTGATCAAAGACTTCGTTCTCAGCACCGTGGAGAGCTGGGGTCTCAAGGCAGCCTGAAGGTCGTGCAGGGCCGTCTAGGAGCCCGCTACAGACTCTCCAGGAGCACGTCAGCTACCCCTGTAGCAGCGCCGGAGAGAGGCCGCTCAGGGGCCTTCTACGGGCCTCCTGGCGCCATGCACATTTACGTCCCTTACCAGAGAAAGAAGCGCCTCAGCTCAACCGGGCCACCCGAGAGAGCTACGCCTGAGATGATACAGTATAACAGAAGTATCCCCGTTTCGGGGCAGTCTCGTTCGTGAAAGCAAAACTCGGCGCACAAGGCCGTAGAAGCCCCTCAGCAACCCCTCAGCTACACCCCGAGTGGAGGCCGTTACGGGCCTCCTAGCGGCTGACGAAACGCCCTCCCGGCGCGCGCGCCCCAGCCGAAGCCGCTGAGTGCCACAAAGCCAACGTCACGAGCCGCTTAGAGCCTCCGATAGGGCACTTCAGGGCTATCGAGCACCTTTACGTCCCTAATTGATGGACGGAGGCCTATGCACGGTCTGCCTTCCCCTTTTTGCACAGCGCCGCCGGGCGCGCACATCAACACAGGAGCAACCCTAATGATCGACAAGCAAATCACTCTGCGGCTGACCGCCGACGACCTGAGCGCAATGGACCAACTCGCCAACATCGTAGCCGGCCCGCGTGGCTCGCGCTTTGTCGGCCCGACTGCTGTTATCCGCTTCGCGATGCAGGCTGCTATCGAGGCCGCGCAGCGCCGCGATACAGCGTCCCCGACCGGCGCCACCGCCGCCCCCTAACACCACATGCCGGCTAGCCCGGCGAGCCCGCGAGCCTGCTCCACCGCGCGTCCATTTCGGCGCTGCGGCGAAGTCGCTTGCGCGAGCTGAACGACACCCGAACAGGAAGGACCTGAACATGGCAACCGAGAAGGGCGATCCGCGCCTTGCGACCTACCGCGACGAAACCCGGCGTGGCGTAAAGAACCTTACAAGAAGGGCGGCGTCGAGCCCGGAGAGCAGGCTGGCACCGAAGACCCACTGGGAGGCGAGGTGGATCGGGGTCATCAGAAACTACCCCAAGACGGCGGAAGCATTCGACAAAAGGCGTGAGCGTGGGCGAGCAATCTTCGCGCGCCTTCGGGCTGAGGGACGGGCCCCGACGCGGGTTGGCGTGCCAGATGGATGGAAGGGACGCAAGGGCGAGATAGCGGAGATCAAGGCCCAGGCGATCACGAAAGCAGACGAGGCGGTCGCGAGGCTGATCGCCAACGGGACGCTTCCTGTTGACGAGGAAGCCGGCAGTTCGGCGCTGCGGGTCGCGTTCCAGATCATGCTGAACGAGACGATTAAGACGGAAACCAGGCTGAAGGCGGCGGCGATTATCACCGACTTCACCAAGCCGAAGCCAAAGCACGAGACTGAGGTCGCTGTGAGCCCTGCGGAAGAGTGGTTGGCGCTAGCCCACGGGCAAGATGCCTGAAGGGGCCGGAGCAGTCCCGTTACGGCCCGGCTCAAAACACCCTTCACAGAGCCCCGCAGGACTCTCCCAGAAGCCCTTCGAGCCTGTCTTAGCTACCCCTGTA
>CAXTGN010000448.1:0-2949 GCA_964243455.1 uncultured Acidobacteriaceae bacterium | reverse complement strand
CGCTTCTACGGCCCTCTACGGGCCTCCTGACGGCATCCCGAACCGGAGCCTTCGGACTTTGACGCTACCGCAACGACAAGACCGTTGAAGCCTCCAGTTCAGAAAGCGCAGCCGTCCACCTCCAGCCATTCCGAAAGCACACCATGAACCTCAAGAAGTTCCTAGCGGGGGCCCTTTGGGCTGCCGTTTGGGCTGCCATCTCCGCATCCCATGCACTCGCTCGCTGAGCCGAGCAAGTTTCCAACGCACCCTGAACAACTAACTCACTAGGAAAACGCACATGACATCAACGCCCACTATCGCGCCGGGGGCGGAACGGCCCGGCCCAAAGTGCCGCAATCCTGCCGGGCCACCACGCTATGCCATCGAGGACGGCGCCGCTGTCGTTATCGTCCCCCTCGCTGGACGCCCCGGCGAAGGCAGAGAGGCCCGACTTGATGCGCACAACTGGGGCTGGATTAGTCAGTTCTGCGGCGAAGACTGGAAGCTGATGCGAACTCAGAAGGACCCCAAGGGACGTGTTGTCTCGGGGCGTCGGCAGACAATCGAGGGCGCCAAGGCGATAGGCCTTCCGCTTCCGGCCCGTGGAGTGCCGCCTGTGTTCCTTGCAAGGATTGTAGCGGGTGCTCAGGACGGCGACTGCGTCTACGTCAAGAACGGCGACACCTTGGATTTGCGAGACTGCAATCTGGAGGCTCTAGACCGCCAGACCGTCGCTGCCTTCATCGCGAACCTTCTGAGCAAGAGCAGCAACACAGCGGAACAGTTCAAAGCCGGCTAATCAGCAGACAGCAACATTACGGCGGAAGGGGGCGGTTCGCCGTCTCCCTTCGACATCGATAACCGTAATGAGATCAGGACGGAGAGGCAGATGAGCACAAGCAGCAAGGCCGGCGACAGCGTCTCAAAGACTTTCGACCTCACCGAGGCTCTACGGGCCCACTTCAAGAACCGAACAGGAAAGCCATGACCGCCAACATAGAGCCGAACACCCACCGACTACCCTACGCGCATCTCCGGCTTTCGGTCATCGATGTCCTGGACCATCCGGACCTGTCTGAGCGGACCTCTACGCGGACCCTTGAACGGCTCTGGAGGGAGGACCCGGAGGACGTTGTAGCGGTCCACGACGAGCTGTTCCTGATCCGGGCTGAACCTGGGCAGGAGGGTCGGGGGCGGCATGGGCTGCGGGCCGAGCGGATGAGGGAACTCCACCGGCCGATGTCGGCCCGGCGGCAGCGCGGCCTGACCGTCGCGGAGATCTCGACACGGATAGGGATGAGGCAGGCGGCTTGTGACAGCGGAGTGCTACGCCGCCGGGCACGGGCATAACGTAGACCCCCGGCAGATCCGGAGCAGGCGCCTAGATGGAGTGGCACGAGCGGTGCCTTTCCCGGTCTTCTACGAAGACAAGGTTGCCTCGATCGTCTGGACGTTCGGCTGGGACTTGCTCCAGGCGCGGCTCGCGGTGGAGACGACGAAGCGGAAGCGGCTGGCCTTCTTGCTGTCAGACCACGCCTATCTGCCGGACGCTGAGATCGCGAGCTTGGCAGGCTGTTCGTCAAGGGGCGTGGAGGAAGCCCGGAGGCGCGGAGAGGCGAACCGACCCCGCCCAGCGACCGTTGCGGCCTGAAAGTGTGGGTGCAAGTTACAGTAGGCAAGGCGGGCTCCATCCAAGCCGTGAAAGCCGTTGAAGGCCATTTTGAAGCCGAAAGTGTGGGGGCAAGTTACAGTAGACGAGGTGGGCTCAGCACAGGCCGTTTAGGCCCTTGAAGGCCATCTCGGAGCCGAAAGTGTGGGTGCAAGTTACAGTAGACCTTGGGCCCTCAATGGGTGCCTAGCAAACGTCATACTGGGGGTTATCAGGTGGCATACGATCAACAGCTCGACCGGGAAGATCCCAACTTGCTCTGGCATTACACCGGCTTTGCCGCCTTCCTGAGCATCATGAAGTCTGGGACGATCTGGCTGAGTGAGACGACCTTTCTGAACGATAGAGAGGAGATGACCTTTGGCCTTGCTGTTGCCAAACAAGAAGTTGTTCGACTGCTTCAAGAGAAGGGGCTGCGTGAGGGAACTAAGGACGAGAGCGGGGTGAATTTGGCAGATCGCTTCGTGGAGGAAAGCAAGGTTGTCTTTGGGGAGATGGAACAAGCAGGAACCTTCGTGGTCAGCTTCTCTCAGCATGGCGACCTCCTCTCGCAATGGCGTGCTTACTGCCCAAGCGGCGGTGTCGCGATTGGCTTTGATCGGGAGACTTTGAGGAAGTGCTTCACGGAGTTAGGCGGCCAGACAGATCAGAAAACTCCGCGCATCGCCGCAGCCCTCCGACCGTGCGTCTACAGGAGACCTCTGAAGTATGGTGTGGAAGGCCCTGGAGCATTGGACGACCACCTGATGGAGCGTTTAGCCGCGTTGACCCAAAATTGGGGTTTAAAGAGTATTGACGTTGTCCGAAGTGACTTCCTGCGCATTTGTGTCCTCTTCAAACACCAGGGATTTAGTGAAGAGGGAGAGTGGAGGGGTGTTTACGCACCGAAAATTCCTCACACAGAACATGCTATTCAAGTTCGAGCGATGACCGGCCGTCTGGTGCGCTATGTTGAAGCTGGATGGAAGGGGTCGCCCAGCTGGGACCCAGACCGGCACATCTGCGCATTGAGGCGCGTTCGTTTAGGTCCCGTCGAGCCCCATGAGAGGACGGCGATGCTCGATGCGATAAGGAGAGCCGCCTCATCGGCAGCCGCAGAGTTCAATCCTGAACATGTGGATGCCAGCGACACGCCCTTCCGGCGGGGGTAGCCCGCAGCGAATTCGCCAGGCCCAACAACTAGAAGAGGATGACCATGACCATCCTAGAACAAGCTCAAGACACCCTCCTGCTCGGAGGCATCGAGATCATCGAGACTCGCGAGATCCCGCACGGGTGGCAGCTACGGGGCGCTGGGG
>CAXTGN010000447.1:0-4656 GCA_964243455.1 uncultured Acidobacteriaceae bacterium | reverse complement strand
GACCACGCCGGAACTGTTCGAAAATCTCAATCTGCGGCTGGCCCAATCCGTTACAGCCCGCAACGCGCTCGGCATTGCAGAAAAGGAACACGCGCGAGAGATCGCAACCATGCTCTACGGAGAAATAAGGCCCGGCGGCTACTTCCGCTTCGCCAACTTCGGGCACCCTCCACCCCTCGTGTTTGCTGCGAGCTGCTCCAGGTTGCTCAAAGTGGATGAAAGCCACATGGCACAGTTCTTTGCTCTGGGTCTGGAGCTGCCTGCGGATCACCCGGATCGCAACAAGTATTTCGCCCTGAACCTACGGCAGCGGGAGTTCAGATCTTCCGACGTCGGCGAGATTACGCTCATGCATCCCGGAGACATCCTGATTCTCTATACCGACGGTGTGTACGACGGTACGGATCAACACGCACGGAATGAACTAGAAAAGCTCCTGGGCGAGTACCACCGGGAGCCGGCCAGGGTCATCTGCGATGCGCTCATGGGCTACGCGCTACAGCAGGACGAATTGCTCCGGGTGAATGGCGACGAGGCGCTGATCGATGACAAGACAGTGTTCATCGTCAAGCGGACTGGCTGATCGACGGTCACACAACGCCGGAACCTCATTCAGAGTGCCCGGCAAATGTTGCCGAAGCTTTCGCTCCGAACGCCAGGTCCTGGCGGCTGTAGAATCGCGATGCTTACGATTCGCAAAGGCGGCGGTACTTGCAAAGAACGTTAGAAGCACATGGGCGCAGTCCCATGCCCAGGCGAACTCGCCGCATCCTCGTTTTTTTCGCCTTGGCTTTGGGCGCTGCGCTGCTCTTCGGCCAGGAGTTGCTTTCCGCTTGGGTTGATCTCCTGTGGTTCGGCTCCCTCGGCTACGGCGACGTCTTCTGGAAAACCAGAACGCTGCAGGCGACGGTCTTTGCTTTTTTCGCCCTCGCCACCTTCGCTGTCATTTTCGGCACCTTTGCCGCTCTCAGGCGCATACACGGTATGGACCTTCCCTCTTCACGAAGCATCGTGATCGGTGGGCAACCGGTCAACATCTCCGTGGAGCCCCTTCTACGAGTCCTGCGCTGGGTAGCTTCGCTGGTGCTCGCACTCATCGCGGGAACCTCAATGGCGAGTGAATGGTCTACCTTCGCTCTCTTCCTCTATGCACCCAAGCCCACGGGAGAGATGGCCGACCCCATCTTTGGCAGGTCGCTCAGCTTCTTCCTCTTCAGCTTGCCCGCATGGCAGCTGTTTCTAAGCTGGATGCTGACGCTCTCCATCCTCGTCTGTGCCGCAGCGGTGTTGTTCCTTGTGCTCACGGCAAGTGCCCGTGCCTTGAACAAGGAACGCGTCCGCTATGGACCGTCGCCCTGGCGCGGTCTCTCTCTTGCGTTCGCGTCTTTGCTGACCGTACTCGCAGTAAACGTCTACTTCGATCGCTTCAGTCGCATCTTTGAGCACCACACCATCTTCGATGGCGTTAGCTATACCGACGCGCACATCACGCTCACCGGCTTGCTGCTGGTCAGCGTAGCGCTCCTTATTGGGGCTGCCATCGCCATAGCGGGCGCCCTCCGCAACGCGGGTGCGGCATGGCTGGTCACGGCCGCTGCCCCGGCCATCATTTGTTACCTCCTGCTCAACATCGTTTCCTGGTACGTCAGCGACTTTGTCGTGAAACCGAACGAGCTGGTGAAGGAACGGCCCTACATCGCCAACAACATCCGACTGACCCGACAGGCGTACGGTCTGGATCGCTTCGTTGCCCAGGAGTTTCCCGCCGATATCAGCCTTGCCGCAGCCGATCCGGCCAACAATCAGCCCACCCTGCAGAACATCCGCCTGTGGGACTGGCGCGCCCTGCAGGACACACTCCGGCAGGTGCAGGAGATTCGCACCTACTACGACTTCCCTGACATCGACATCGATCGCTATACCGTCAACGGCACCCTGCGCGAGGTCATGCTTGCCACCCGCGAGCTGAACGTGGAGAAGCTGCCTGAAAGCAGCCGGAACTGGATTAACGAGAAGCTGATTTACACCCACGGCTACGGCGTCACCATGAACTCGGTTAACGGCTTCACGCCCGAGGGTCTGCCCACCTTCCTGCTAAGCGATATGCCCGTGCAGAGCACCGCGCCCGGACTCAAGGTGACCCGGCCCGAGGTTTACTTCGGGCAGCTTACCGATACCGATGTCTACGTCAAGACAAAGCAGCAGGAGTTCGATTATCCCCAGGGCCAGACCAACAGCGTCACGACCTACCAAGGCGACGGCGGCATCGTGCTTGGTGGCTTCCTCCGTCGCGTCCTGCTGGCGCTCAACCGTGGCGATCTGGCCAAGGTGCCCTTCAGCGACGACATCGGCACCGAGAGCCGGCTGCTCATGCGCCGCAACATACGCGAGCGTGTCTCGGCTTTGGCCCCCTTCCTCACCCTGGACCCCGATCCCTACGTCGTCGTCGGCGAGGATGGCCATCTTAGCTACATCCTCGATGCCTTCACCACCTCCGACAGCTACCCGTATGCCACGCACTACGATGTCGGCGATCGTTCCCTGAACTACATGCGTAACAGCGTCAAGGTGGTCGTCGACGCATATACAGGGGCGACCACGTTTTACGTCTTCGACACGGCAGACCCTATCTTGGCGGCGTACCGCGGCATGTTCCCTGCCCTCTTCCGGGATGCGGCTGCCATGCCCGCCGGGCTTCGCCGGCACGTCCGCTATCCCGAGATGCTGTTTCAGCTGCAGTCCGCGGTCTATGGCCTGTACCACATGACCGATCCAGGCGTCTTCTTCAACCGCGAAGACCTCTGGACCGTCGCCACCGAGACCGGCAGCACGGGCAACGGGGACCAGGCGGTCCAGCCCATGCACCCCAACTTCGTCCTGATGAAGCTCCCCGGCGGCTCCACCGAAGAGTTCGTGGAGATACTCCCCTTCACGCCGGCAAATCGCAACAACCTCATCGGCTGGATCGCCGGCAGGTGCGACGGCGACGCGTACGGCACGGCCGTGGTCTACGACTTCCCCAAATCAAGGCTCGTCGACGGTCCTCAGCAGATCGAAGCACGCATAGATCAGAACGCACAGCTCTCCGGCCAGCTCACCTTGTGGAATCAACAGGGATCGCACGCCCTGCGCGGCAGTCTGCTCGTGATCCCCACCGGGCGCGCTCTGCTTTATGCAGAACCCATCTATCTACAGGCCCAGGAAAGCCCCATGCCGGAGCTGCGGTTGGTGGTGCTCGCCCTGCAGGACAAGCTCGCCTACGGTCCCACCTTTCAAGCGGCTCTCGCTTCCCTCTTCGGATCGGAAACGCCCTCCCTCACGCCAGGTGAAACGCCGCCCGCACCGTCAGCCTCGCTGGGCGCCAAACCGCCTGCAGATGTCCGTTCCTTGATCACAGAAGCAGGTCAGGCCTTCGACGACTACCAACATCTCACCGCACAGGGCAAGCTTAGCCAGGCCGGCCAAAAGCTCGACGACCTCAAGCGCATCCTCGGAGACCTCAACACCCGCAAGCCCCAATGAGACCTCTGCACATAGCACTTTCTTTGTTGTCATTCCCGAAGGGAATCTGCGTTAGGCCCAGCGAGTACACCTCCACGCAACGCAAAGGCGATCAAGGAGTCCCCTTGCGCAGTACCGAACCCACCATGGCCTCCCGCGGCGATCACCACAAACTGCTTGCCGCCCCCAGTCCGCCAGGAAACTGAGCAGCACGTGCGTGCCCTGAAACAATCCAACGAAGCGCCAACAAAATCCCGTTCTCTGCCAGCCGTCCCAAACTCCGTGTAAGGTCTTGTGATGATCTCCGGCATGCGAGCGCGCCTGGCCGCCATGATGTTTCTCGAGTACTTCATCTGGGGAGCCTGGTACGTCACGCTGAGCACCTGGCTGGCGCGAGGGCTCCATTTCACGGGAGAGCAAATCGGCCTCGCCGCCGGTGCAACGGCCGTGGGGGCCATGGTCGCTCCGTTCTTCGTCGGCCTGCTGGCAGACCGCTGGTTCGATACCCGCTACGTCTTGACGGCTCTCCACGGTGCAGGTGCACTCCTCCTCGTTCTCGCCAGTCGGCAGCACAGCTTTTTCGGCCTGTACACCCTCGTCCTGCTCTACTGCCTGCTCTACATGCCCACCTTGTCGCTGACCAACTCGCTCGCGTTTCGCCAGATGCGCGATCCCAAGCTCGAGTTCGGTCCCATCAGAGTGCTGGGCACCGCCGGCTGGATCGTAGCCGGCCTGCTCGTTGGCTCGCTCGGTCTGGAAAGCACCGCACATCCCGTGCAGATCGCCGCCGTCGCCTCCGCAGTGATGGCGGTCTTCTGTCTTACCCTGCCCGCCACACCCCCGCTGGCCCGCGCCGATGCTGGTGCGAAGGCTCCCCTGTTTCCGCGCGAGGCGCTGGGCATCCTGCGCGATCGTTCCGTAGCGATCTTTGCGCTGGCCTCCGCCCTTATCTGCATCCCGCTGCAGTTCTATTACGCTTTCACCAACCTTTTCCTGAACGAATCCGGCGTGCAGAACGCGGCCGGCAAGATGACCGGGGGGCAGTTTTCCGAGCTCGGCTGCATGCTGCTGATCCCGTGGTTTTTCCGTCGACTGGGCGTGAAGGGCATGCTGATGGCGGGCATGGGTGCGTGGGTCACACGGTATCTTCTGTTT
>CAXTGN010000446.1:0-4661 GCA_964243455.1 uncultured Acidobacteriaceae bacterium | reverse complement strand
GGAGCTCTAAGCCTCAGTCACCTCACGTGTAGTAAAGCAACAACTGGAACAATCAAATTTCATAGGCTGGACCATCCTCCTTTCCCGTGTATTTCTGTTTTACGCCGGGTATTGGCCGGAGTCAAGTCACCCCGTTCGAACAGCGAACACACCTCCAGAGTGCAGCACCACGCCCTCCAGCGGGAGGTGTTCCGCCATCGTCAGCTTGTTGCTCGACCGAACAGGAATTCCCCACAGCGTCTCCCTAAGGAGTGTCGAGCGACCGCTTCAGCGCACGACGACATAGGTGAGCAGCACGGCCGCAATGGCGAGAGCCACGGTGCGCACACGATGTCTCCCGTCCCAGGTGCGATGGATCCGCTGCCAGTCCGCATCGGCGTTTGCGATGCGCGTATTCAGCGGAACCAGGAAGACAATCGACCCCACGGAAGCAAGAAGCCAGATCGCATCCCCTGTAAGCAGCACTCCGCGCGCCGGTGCGTGCCAGCACAGCCACGTCTGGATAGCAAACACGAGTGCACTGAGGGGATACCAGACCGGCATCACCTTCCCAAGCACGGAAGCCAAACGGCTCAGTAGCTTCCGCTGCGGTTCCGGATCAAGTCGCCACGCGGCGGGGTCTACAAAAGCAGCAACAGAGAACTCGACGCCTACCAACAAAAGTACGATGAAGACCGTGGCCATGTTGAACAGGTGCATGATCGGCT
Organism: uncultured Acidobacteriaceae bacterium; assembly: GCA_964243455.1. Classification (GTDB taxonomy): domain Bacteria; phylum Acidobacteriota; class Terriglobia; order Terriglobales; family Acidobacteriaceae; genus Granulicella. Next base: position 3,954 of record CAXTGN010000446.1, on the reverse strand, counting down.
CCTATTGCTTATTTCGTTGAAGCTTCCGTTTAGGTTGTGACAGGGACGCCCACTTCAGCATGGCGAATTCGCGATCCGATCGTCACTCTTGTACATCCGCTTCACACTTTGCCGACAGGCAGAAGGTTCAGAAAAAATGAGCCAAGAGAAAGCACAATGATCGCCAGTGTCGCCTTTTCCACGATTTGGTGAAGAACCTCCAACCGGGTACCTTCCTCACCGATGCCACGGATTTGTGCCGCTCCCTCTCGACGCTTGATGGCAATGTCGAACACAACCTTAAGCGCAAGCAGGAGCGTTAGGGCAACCAGGATGACGAGTTCTGTCAGCGAAAACGGAGACACCATCTCCAGAATCACGCTCGCCATGGACAGCACCAGAGCAAGGACGTTGTATCGACTGAACATCCCAGTGACGATCGGTCCAATGAGAGCCGGTTCCTTCTTCATTGCGGGCATCAGCAAAGGTCGCACGCCCGCTCCAAGGAAGAGACCGAGACTGAAGATGCAAAATGATAGTGCTCCGGCAACGACGCGAATCTGCATAAAACTAGGCTCCTTTTCTGGAACGTTCTTCCCGGTAATGAACCCGCCAGTGATGTTGAGCGCGTCCTCAGAATGCGTGGATCAGCAGAAGGCCGGCGAAAAGCATCATCGCGCAGGTCACGCCATGAACGGAGAACGCTGTGGCCTTTCGGCCGCCTGACAGCAGAACGTTGGACATGTCGCCAAAAGGGATCACGGCAAAGACAAGAAGAACGATACCGACAGTTCGATCGTTCGTTGTCAGCATCAGGGTCAGCACGGCCAAACCAGAGGCGACATCGCGAATGCCCTTCAGGCGGAGCCACGCCCGAGTGTCAGCGTCGGGTGCAGGCGGCTTGAGACCGAAACCTCCCAGGATTCGTTCCGGAGCTGCGACATAGAAAGCGCCGATCGCAACGATTCCGAGAGAGACGAGAACGGCCAGAGCAAGTGGAATCGTGGTATGCATCTACTTTCACCTTCAGTACAAAATCTAGCAACGCTATTACTGACGCGCGCCAGGTGTAAATGGGTGCAAACATTTCTAGCAGCGCTATAATGTCTACACATGGCAGAGACGGTGGCCACCAATCGAATCGCAGAACGCAAGCTACGGGACAGGCAGGCTCGCCGAGCGCAGATCATCAGTGCCGCGCGACGTATAGCGGAGCTTGAAGGGTGGCCCAACGTCACCGTCCGACGCCTGTCTGACGAAATCTCCTACAGCCAACCCGTCCTGTACTCCCACTTTGGCAGCCGCGAAGGCATTCTCGCCGCGGTCGCAATCGAGGGCTTCGGGGAGCTTGGCCTGGCCTTGGAGAAGATACGAAAACGGGCTAAGCGCGAGACTGCCGTCGATTCGGTCGCAGCCGGGTACCTGGGGTTTGCCGCCGCTTCACCCGCACTGTATGAAGTCATGTTTTCGCTCAGCCTCAGCGTACCCTTTGGTGACGCGGCTTCTCCTCCGGAACTGCGCTTCGCGTTTTCCCAGTTTCTGGAGTTGTTTGGGGGACGGAGCGCGAAGCCGGAAATTCTCTCTGAACTGTTCTGGGCCAGTCTCCATGGCATTGCCGAGCTCACAAGAACCAAACGATTCCCACCCGCGCGTCAGAAAGAACGCGTGCGGGCGCTCGTGGCTCTCTTCACTTCCCGGGGAGAGGGAGCTGCATAGGCGTCCGGCACCGGCCTGCGCCTTCTGTTCATCGCCTGTTCACGAGCACATCCCACCCCGCCTCGATATCCTAAGAGAACCCGCGTTCAACGCGACCCTCAGACAGGACCCGAAACACTCCCGATGTACAAAATGCTGCAAAAATCGGCCTTTGCCCTGCTGACACTTATGAGCGTCGGCCTCCTCGCTGCGGCTCAGGAGACCCAGGCACCAGTGACCCCCGACCAGCCCACGCAGGTCCCCGTCACCGTATTCCCGCACTCCGACACATCGCGCTGGCTCGTCTCCGGACAGGCAAACATCATCTTTCAGTCCCACCCCGGCTTTCACTCACCCTATGAGGGCACAGATTCTCTGCTCGCCCGCGGCGAGTACAAAACCTCGCTGGTAGGAACGCTGTTCACAGGTTTCCAGCTCAACCCAGACCCCCGTTTCGCCACAGACTTTCTCTTTGACGTCGAGTCAGCCGGCGGCCGCGGCATCTCGGAGGCCCTTGGTCTCGCCGGCTTCACCAACCTGGACGTAGTCCGCAACCCCAACCTTGGCCCCAAGCCCTACGTCGCCCGCATCCAGCTGCATCAGGTCGTTGGGCTCACCGCAGACCTCCGGGACGGCTCGCGCACACCTTTCTCCCTGGCGACAAAGGTTCCCGCCCGTCGCTTCGACTTCCGTGTCGGCCGCATGGGCCTCCCGGACGTCTTCGACCTGAACGGTCCCGCGTCCGACTCGCACCTGCAGTTCATGAACTGGACCGCCGACAACGACGGCGCTTACGACTACGCCGCCGACACCCGCGGCTATACCTACGCTGCCGTCGCTGAATATGACGAAAGCGATTGGTCCGCCCGCTATGCCGTTGCCCTGATGCCCACCGTGGCCAACGGCATCGATCTCGACTGGAACCTTCATCGCGCCCGTGGCGAGAACTACGAGCTGGAATACCGCAAACTCCCACTCAGCCGCCTGCTCGCCCACCTCGGCCAGACAGACCGCCGCGGCGCCGTTCGCCTTACCGGGTACGTCAACCACGGCGACATGGGCTTCTACCGGACCGCCAACACAACAGCCCTGACCCAACGCGCAGACGGCGATCTCACGGCCGTGCCCGTCATCAGCGCTCACCCACAGGCCACTACGGTCAAGTACGGTGTTGGCCTCAATTTCGAGCAGGCACTCACCTCGGACATCCGCGCCTTCGGCCGCTTCGGCTGGAATGAGGGCCAGCATGAAAGCTTCTGCTACACCGAGGTCGATCAGACCTTCGAGGTCGGCGCCGACATGGCCGGCCCTCGCTGGAACCGCCCGAACGACAAATTCGGCCTCGTCGGCATCACCAATGCCATCAAGCGCGACCACCAGGACTACCTCGCACTGGGCGGCCACGGCTTCCTCCTGGGCGACGGCCAGCTGAACTATGCCCGCGAAGACATCCTTGAGGCCTACTACACCGCCCACAACTGGCGGGGGCTCTTCACCGCCTTCGACACCCAGCTCATCGCCCATCCCGGCTACAACCAGGCCCGGGGCCCCGTGGCCGTCTTCAGCGTCCGCACCCACGTCGATTTCTAAGAACACCGGTGCCAGCCTTCCCTGCCCTCAAGGGCGTTATCTCGACCCGCATCCGTTCGCGCCCACCACCCCACAGAAGCGTCATCTCGACCGGACCCTGAGCCCGCCGGTGGGCAGTGAGAGGCCCTTGTATCTTGTTTGAGGTCGCAGGAGGTGTGTCTTCGTGACCGAAAGCCCAAACCTGCCCGCTACAATCTCGAAAACGATCCCCGATCACCCCGGAACGGCGACTCCAATGGCCTCAAAAGCTCTCCTCCTGCTCGCGCGCAAGACCCACCTGTACTTCGGCCTGTTCATCGCCCCGGCGCTTCTGTTCTTCGCCTTCACAGGCGCCATGCAGACTCTGGGCCTGCACGAGGCTGCCGGCAGCTCCTACAAACCGCCCGCCGCGCTTGCGGTCTGGGCCCAGATCCACAAAAAGCAAACCTGGGTGCTGCCCACCCGGCGCCCACCCGCGCGCGACGATCATCGTGAGGGTGCCCCCAGCGCGACCGTGGGTACGCCTCCAGGTACGCCTGCGGGTGCTGCGAGTCCATCCGGGGAGCAGCCGCCAGTCACCCTGGCCAGCAAGCAGAAGCAGCATCTGCCTTTGAAGATCTTCTTTCTTCTGGTGAGCCTCGGCCTCTTCGTCAGCACGCTCACTGGGGTCTACATGGCCTATAAGTACGATCGCAACAGGATTCTGGTCAC
>CAXTGN010000445.1:2093-4682 GCA_964243455.1 uncultured Acidobacteriaceae bacterium | reverse complement strand
GTCCACGCAATCGGCGCGTTCTTGTCCTGCGGCGCGTCTTCCTCTTTCGCATTGCTCCGCCGAAGCTGCATGCCTTTCCACCGGTACACACGATCGTCTCCGTCCTCAGTGACCTCCGACGGGTACTTCGGGCTATAGATCGTTACCGTCTTGGATTTCGGCACTCTCAATTCGATCCGCCGGTCCAGATACACCAGCCCCGCGCCAAAGCTCTCCGCGCCCCAGAACTCCCCTTGTATCTCGGCCTGTTTTTGGGTTGTTTTGGTCTGAACTTCCAGCGTGTCTCCCACGGCCAGCGAACGCAATGGTAGCTGTTTCACACGCAAGTCGCTGTACATTGGCGCAAGCTGGGTGGTCGGAGCCGGCTGGTCCTGCGCATCGGTCGTCGGCGTCTCGATCACTGTGCCGTCCGGCTTCCGCACCCGCGCGTAAACAGTCTCCAGCTCCTGAGTCCCGCTCGCATACGGAAAACTCAAGACCGCGAACGTTTGCAGCGCCGCGCCGGATTGAACCCTCACCGCTGTCGTTTCTATCCGGCTGCCCGTGCCATCCCTGTTGTATCGGTAGCGCACCTCCTCCCGCTCCACCACTGCCGCCTCATCCGCATATTGATCCATGACGCCTTTCTTAGGCTGCGGGCTCACTTCCTGAGCAGAAAGAACATGAAAAGCAACAGGCATGTACGCAACAAGGATCGCAAACAGCAACAATTTAGGCATGGTACTTGCTATATAGCAGAGTCGAATGCCATCTGCCCACTACCGATGGCTCTGCTACTTGCTCCCATAACGGGAGCAGACTATCATTGAGTAGTGAGAGTGATTGCACGCGGCACCCTGAACGGCTTTGTCCGGAACAGGGTCGATGCCAAGCACCGAAAGACCGTAAAGGCTCAATTGGATGCCTGGTACGCCGAAGTCGTGAAAGCCGAATGGAAGTCTCCTGCCGAGCTGAAGAGCCAGTACAGCTCCGCGAGCATTGTGTCGGCAGAGCGTGTCGTCTTCAACATCAAGGGCAACGATTACAGGCTCGTTGTGGCCATCAACTACACCTTTCAGGTGGTGCTGATTAAGTGGCTGGGCACCCACAAGGAATACGACAAGATCGACGTGGAACAGGTGACGTATGACGAAAACAGGTATGCAGATCCGACCAATTAGAACGGAACAGGATCACAGGGCCGCTGTAGCCCGCATTGAAGAGTTGATGAGCGCGGCACCTGACACCCCCGAAGGGGATGAGCTGGACGTGCTTGCGACTCTGGTGGATGCCTATGAGGCAAAACATCACGTCATCGATGCGCCCGATCCCGTAGCTGCCATTCAGTTCCGCATGGAACAGCAGCAGCTTAGCCGCAAGGACCTGGAACCCCTGATCGGTAGCCGCGCCCGCGTCTCTGAAGTGCTGACAGGTAAACGGCCTTTGACTCTAGAGATGGTGCGACGGGTGAAGGGCGGCTTGGGCATCTCTGCCGATCTGCTCATCATGCCTGCGCCAGCATTAGACAAAAGTGGTCCCGGTTCCCGAATGCGACCCACGAGGGTACCAGCTCGGGCGAAGGCGGCGGCTAAAAGGCTGCGGTGAATGGCTAAGGCGGTTGTAGACCCAAACCACCGTTTCAGTGAGTACAAGATGAAGTGCATTCTGGGTGGGCTTTGTACGGCGTAAGATCAGAGCGTGAATCGGCCAGCGACAACAGTGGCTTACTGGTGTGGTCTTGTCTGTGTCGTCACGTGTTTGGTTCTCCACGCCGCCACGTTCTTTACCGTAATTCCTCCTATCTGGATCCTGGTCCCTTTCGCGCTAATGTTCGCTTCCATGCTTTGTTTCCAGGCTTTCAGGCGAAATCCCACCATCATGGTGCCGAACAGAAAAGCCGCTGTGCTTAGTGCCGTGCTGCTTGCTTATGGGGTTGGCATGCTCAGATTCGCGTATAGAGCAACTGGGGGTGCCAGCAGCGTAGCAGTCGTAAACGCTGAGTATGTGTCGATGTACAAGGACCACGTGTTGCGTGTTCTCAATGCAGACGAGTTTCGCAGGTACCCAAATCTGTGGACACGAGCTTTTACGGCCTGGACCGGGATGATCGCCGCTTTAACCCTGATCGGACACTCCGAGTGGAGTGCTGACATCTTCTCAAAGGGCATAACCGTAAAGCGGGAAACCACGTAAAACAAAGACCACGACAATGCCGGTTTAGGGGGTGAATCGGTCTAGTGTCCCAGATGCCGATTTTCCCGCCAACTGGCGGTGTCATTTGGTGACGAACGTGGTGTTCACGGAAAATAGCGACTGATCTCCACCGGATGGGCTGAATCCTCCGAACTATAAAGTTCTCGTTTGATCAGTGCTCCATGCTGAAAGATCAACTTGGCCATGTAGCTCTCTGAGGCGTCTCCGCCGTGCACAAGGAGAACGATTGAACGAGCGTCGCGCTTCAGCTCCACTGTCGACACATCTCCGAGATCAGCGTAGGCAGATTTCGGCAGGGGAATGGCCGTGCCGTTAATTGACACCGCCATTTTCTCCGTGAGTAAGCAGGGAACCCTACTTCCACTGCACTGGGCGAACGATATTCCCGTCTTCCGT
>CAXTGN010000445.1:0-2083 GCA_964243455.1 uncultured Acidobacteriaceae bacterium | reverse complement strand
AGCTGCTCCGGGACACTCCAAGTTCTCAGGGAAGCAACGATTTCTTGGCGAGCGATGTTCTGTCGAACAGTCGTTTCACCATCAACCTGAACGCGATGCGTTTGCGCCTGAATTGCAGGGCAAGAGCAACAAAGCCACAGATAAAGAAAACAAAACCTGACGCGCTGCATGCCCGCCATCGTCTCACGTACCGTGAGACGGACTCGTCGTAGAGTGATCGATGCCCCCACAAACTGCCTTATCGGGCGGATGCTCAGCTGAGACTCTTACCCGAGTGCCGTCCAATGAGGATGGTGAACTGTATGGGGCTCAGAAGCCAAAGTACGAGTCCAGTGATCAGCATGCATGCCATACACCAGTGCCCTGAGCTCACTAGTGTTAATACAAGGTCGGACATCGCCTTTAACAAGTCTTGCCCCGCCTTCCGCTCGTCCGGGTACTGAGCACGCGCTCCTGGATGCCGAGGAGCTTCGCCGCCTTTGTTCGAATACGTGATAGGGCCTTCGAAACGGGACTATGGTTTGCATACCCAAGAGAGGCGGCGATGTCTGTGAGCTTTGTTTGACCGCTTCTTAGGCAAACCACGATTTGGCGTTCCCGAGGATCGAGCACTGAGAAGAAGTCTCCCCAGAGCAGACCATCTGTGTATTCCGACTGAGGATTGTGGACAGGCAACGTGTCAGCGATCTCTACGAAAGTGACTTTTACCTTGGAACGCTTCGAGTAAAGCCTCCGCTCAAAGTCCTCACGAGCAAACGACCAGCAAGGAGAGAAATCATCGACCACACGATTGGATCGAACTGCGTCAATCAGACCGCGAAGGTTTGCATTGCGATCCGCCGCGTCTACCAGGTCAGACATGATCTCTGAAGCTTCTTCTTCTCCCATCCACAGAGTGCCGCCCTGCCGTGGGCGCTCGATGGCAACATCGGGATCAGACTCAGCCCGAGCGCGTGCAAGTAGCCTTCGTTGTCGAGGTGTTTCTGGCTTTACACGATTAAACAAGCGCATTCTGTTTTCTAAAGCTACAAGTGCATGTGGGAGCCAAAAGTCCAAGCTGTGGGAGAGGAGTGTCAACGGCTCACGAGAAGTGAACGAACGAAGACCCGAACCACTGTCTACATAGCCCCAGACATGTTCCGCAAAAGCGCGGCTGAGACGGCGTGTGAAGTCGATTGGAATGTGCTCTCGCTTCCACCATGCAGCACCGTTATTCGGCCACAAGGGGCGTTTTAGAGCCGGCAGTCCGTGCCTATCCAGTAAGCGCTTTGGCAGCAGATGGAACAGGGGTGCATACGCTTCGTAACGTTTCTGGTCGTCTGCTATCAGCCAAATGTTTGTCTCTGGCAGACTGTTGATCAATGCCGTAAAGTCGGACGGAAGGTCCTTTGAAAACGCACTGCTATTAAAAACTTCACGCCGGTACTGCGCAGATTCCCAGAGATAGTTCCAACTAGCCAACGCGCCTGTTGTCTCCAAGTGATTGGCGTCGGAATGAGGAAGAAAGACAATCTCTGGAGCATCCGGTACTTTCGCAACCGGAACGAACTGATAGAAAAATGCAGACGATAAGGTCCCGAGTGTCGGGAATAAGGCCGGGTGTAGATCCTCATCAGAGGCTAAAGCGGATCTAACGAATTCTTCTTCTGCTGTGGGCAAGGCGACCCTCCACCTTTGCTACGGCAATTGTCAGCTCGATTGTTCCGGTACTGTTGTTTTTCTTTTACACCGCCGAGGCTGTGGGTTTGTGGGGACGCGGCACGCGTTCCAAGCTCGCCCTAGCGGGCGAGTGTCAAATCCATAGCCTTGCCTGATGCCAAGACTGCCGGGCTGGGGGCTACTTCTTCCCTTTATGAGCCGGGGCGTGGGACGGCTCGGACGCTGCGGGAGCCGCTTGCTGCTGCTGGGTGACCAGGTACTGCTCGATCCGGTCCTGCTGCTCCTGAAGATGATTCAGGCTGCTCCGGAAGGGCAGCCACCCAAGGGCCAGCCCAATCACGATCCCGGCAGCCAGGATGAGGCTCCTCACCAACCAGCTGATCTCCGAGATATTCTGGCGCACCTGGGCGGCAGCCTGCTTGAT
>CAXTGN010000444.1:0-4684 GCA_964243455.1 uncultured Acidobacteriaceae bacterium | reverse complement strand
CGCGCCATTCGGGAGGTCAGACCCGGTGCTGTAGTTTTCCAGCAGAAGGTCCTCGCGCGCATGCATATCAGCGATGTCCTGATTGCCGTCGTCTGTCTGGAGACGCGGTGTAGGGAATCGCTGGGTCATGCTCGCGTACTCGCGCTGTTCCATGGTGGCGTTGGAGGCGAGGTCCTCACGTTTCCGGGAGACTTCACCCTCGTGCCCCGGCATCCCACCATGCCATCTGTCCGCCGGCCCGTCTTCCTTCAGAAGACCCGTGTTGATCGCCTTACCCATGACGAAACAGAAGACAAAGAAGACAAGCAGGAACCCGCACAGCCCCGCTAGGAACGTGATAATGCCGCCAACGTTGACATCCTGGACCTCATAGCCCGGGTTCTCGTCGTTCCGGTCACGGGACGGTACCGGGGATTGACCGTCTGGATGAAGGGCATCGTGCCCCTCGCGTGGATTAGTGTGCATGCTCCGGCTCCAGAACCTCCGCCGTATGCGGATCGTTGACGCTGATGAGCGGCCTGCGGCCGAGTTCAGTCAGATAGAAGAACGCCCAGAACGCCAGTACGGCAATGGGCACAGTGATGTACGCAAGAATGCTGTAATTGTTGGCGATGTGCAGATTTCCTGCCGCGTCCTTGAAGTTCGGCTCAATCAGCCAGAACATGTCCAGCAGACGGGCAAAGATCATAAACGCCGCTAACCAGAACATCCTCGTCTTCGAGCGCTTGAAGTCACGCGAGAGCAGCAGGCAGAATGGAATGATCCAGTGGCAGATCGCGTCCATGGAGCAGATTACCCACCAGCCGCCCCGAATCCTGTGCAGATACCAGGGAATCTCGTCCGGCAGGTTTCCCGAGTAGATGATCAGAAACTCGGCAAACGTGAAGTAGATGTTCAGCATGGTAAACGCGAAGGCCAGTTTGCCGATGTCGTGCTGCTCCGTCGTACGGAACATCGTCCGCATCGGCTCATATCGGGAGAGCAGAATCAATGTCAGCATCCCAAGCGCCAGGACGGCATAGCCCTGCGCGACCAGCAGCTGCAAACCATAGATGGACGAGTACCACGTCACATCCAGAGACTTCAGAAACACGATGACAAATACAGTCAGAGCCACCACGTACAGCAGAATGGACGGCCCGGACAGGTTCTCGAAGAGAATTCGCCACCGATCGTAGCTGCGCATGGTCCCGGCTGCCGGATCAGCATCCCGGCTGAGCGACCACTTGTTCAGCAGTGTGATAATCAGACCCAGAAACCCGAAGACCAGCACGTACTCCACGACGGCGCTGACCGGGCTAAGCATCAAGTGCTTCAGATTGATGCAAACCTGCTGTTCCTTATCGATCAGCCCCTGCTGGAGAGCAGCCAGCGTCTGCGCTGGGGTATGGTACTCCGCCCAGAGGTACAGGTCCTTCATCAGGAACAGGATCGGCACGAACAGCAGGGCCACAAACCACCATGTGCGGGTCATGGCTTCCAGGGGCCGACGCAGAATCAAACCCCACTTGCCGCCGGAAAGGTACTGGACCAGAAGGAAGGCCAGGGCCCCGCCAACGAAGTTGAACGCCGACATGGACCCCATCAGGTACGACCGCAGGAGGTGCGCTCGGCCCTCGGGTGTGCCGACAAAGACCAGCGAGACCAGCGCGAAAGCCGCGCCGATCATCAGCGCGCGCAGTCGCCAGGCGCCTACGAAGTCAGGAACCGCCAGCACGGCAGGCATCGCCTTGGGTCCGTGATGGTCATGTCCGTCGTGATGTGCGTATTCCAAAGCCATCGTTTGTTGCCTTTGTCCGGGTTGCGTATCTGAAGTGTGTCTATTGAGGCTGCGCCTGCTGTTGGGAGGCCCATGAACTGTCTGGCATCCGGTATCCCTGGCCGGCTGCACCGGAGTTGCGCGTGCCCGAGTTCATCGTCGCCGCAGCGGAGCCGTGCGCCGATGCACCCGCCGGTGGCGTGTTCGTGCCGATGCCGGGGATCCCGTTGTCCTGATGGTTGGGTGTTCCATAAACTGCCGAGGCCGGTAGCGCCCACGGGTCGGCAAGGCCCGGCGCCATGCCTTGCTGGTTCGCGATCTCATGCAGATCCTGCGGGTGCTGCCCGGAGGGCACATCGCTTGCTCGCGCGTTCTGGCTCAACTGCAGCGCGCGAACATACGCAACGATCGCCCAGCGGTCTTCCGCACCCACCTGCGATCCATACTCCGGCATGGCCCCATACCCGTTCGCGATTACCGAATACAAATGGCCCAGCGGTGCGTTGCGGAGCCGGTCCGTGTGGAAGTTGCCCGCCGGCCGGTAGCCCCGCTGCACAATCATTCCCGCTCCATTGCCCACCCGCGAGTGGCAGGGCGTGCAGAACACGTTGTATTTCTCCTGTCCCCGTTGCAGCAGCTCCTCGGTCACCGGCAGGGGCATCCCGTCGCCCTCTTTGCCGTTCACGACGCCGGTATAGAAGTACGTGTTGGCATGGAGTTGGTTACGGGCTACCGTGTTCTCCACCTGCGGACGCGCCGAGCGGCTGTCCGCAAAGAAGGACGTGCCGCGTTGCGGATAAAACTTCGGCTGGTTATGCATGTCCTGCCGGCAGCCGGCAAGCAGCGTCGCAGCAGCGGTCATTGCCAGCACTCCCGCCGTGCGGTAGACCCTGTTCCCTGTTCCCTGTTCCTTGTTCCCTGCGCGCTGCATCAGTGATCTACCTCCACCACCGATACCGGCGAGAAGCCCTCGAGAAACCTGCGGGTCTCCGTAAGGGAAAACTTTGGGTCATGCGCTTCCAGGCAAAGAAAAAACTTGTCCGTGGTCGCGCCGTTGCGGAAATTTGCTGCATTGAACAGCGGGTGGTACAGCTGTGGCAATCCGTTCTGCGCAATCATGCCGAAAGCCGCAGAGAGACCCGCAAACAGAATCGTCCACTCGTACGCCGGAATCACAAACGCCGGCCAGGAGTACAGAGGCATGCCACGAATGTTCAGCGGGTACCCCCATACATTGATCCACGTCTCCATGAGCCAGCCCGTGGTAAGACCCATCACGCCGCCCAGAAGACACATCAGGGGCACCCGCGTCTTGTGGAAGCCCAGTGCCTCCGCTGCCTCTTCCACCGGATATGGCGTGTAGCACTCCATCCGGCGGTACCCTTCGTGGCGGGCTGCTTCTGTTGCGGCTACAAGCTCCGACGGCGTATTGAACTCGGCAATCATGCCGTACACACCTTCCACTGGTGGCATCAGAGGGCCTCCTGAACGACGACTTCCGCGTCCGCGCCACCCGGGTGCACCTTGGTCTGCGGCAGCATCATGCGGATCTCTGACATCGGGATCATCGGGGCAAGACGGGCAAATAGCAGGAACAGGCAGGTAAACAGACCCCATGTCCCGATAAACAGCATGTAATCCCACTTGGTGGCGCGATACGTTCCCCAGCTCGACGGCAGGTAGTCGCGGTACAGCGACGTGACGACGATCACAAAGCGCTCGAACCACATGCCGATGTTCACCACGAAGCTCAGGAAGAAAAGGTAGCCCGGGCTCACGCGAAGCCGTCGTGACCACAAAGTCGTCAGCGGGATCGCGATGTTGGTCAGGATCAGCATCCAGTACGCCCATCCCATCGGCCCGAACATACGGTTCCACATCATGAAGAACTCCCAGTGCGAACAGGAGTACCAGCTCATGAAGACTTCCATGGCATAGCCATACGCCACGATCGATCCGGTCGTCAGCATGACCTTCGCCATATTGTCGAGGTGACGCAACGTCACCAGATCCTCCAGGTGGTACCACTTGCGAATCGGGATTGCCAGCGTCAACACCATCGCAAAGCCCGAGTACACCGCACCCGCTACGAAGTAGGGCGGGAAAATGGTCGTGTGCCACCCAGCCATTGCCGCAACCGCGAAGTCGAACGAAATGGTGGTGTGCACCGAAAGCACCAGCGGGGTCGACAGCCCGGCCAGCAGCAGAGACGCCGACTCATACCGGATCCAGTGCCGCGTCGATCCACGCCAGCCCAGCGAAAGCAGGCCGTAGGTGTACTTCGCAATCGGCAACTTCGCGCGGTCGCGCAGGGTCCCGAAGTCCGGGATCATGCCGATATACCAGAACACCACCGAGATCGTCGCATACGTCGACACCGCGAAGACGTCCCAGGCCAGCGGGCTGCGGAACTGCGGCCAAACATTCATCGTGTTCGGATATGGCAGCAGCCAGTACCCCAGCCACGGACGCCCAATGTGGATGAGCGGGAACATGCCCGCACAAACCACAGCGAAGATCGTCATCGCTTCCGCGAAGCGGTTGATCGAGTTACGCCAGGTCTGCTTGAAGAGCAGCAGAATGGCAGAGATCAGTGTGCCCGCATGGCCGATGCCGATCCACCATACGAAGTTGATGATCGCAAAGCCCCAGGCGCCCGGTATGGTCACGCCCCAGATGCCGACGCCCTTCAGCACCAGCCACGTCAGCGCGATCACCGTCAGCGTTGCGATCGTCGCCGCGATGAAGAAGCCGCCGAACCACGCCCAGGGCGTATTCGGCGTCAGCACAATCCCCGCAATCTTCTGCGTGACACTCTTGAAGTTGTGGCCCGGTGCGATGACCGCGTACTCGCCCGTGCGCGGGTCGATCATCGGGTCTACAACGAGATCCGGATCGTGAATAGGTCCCTGGGTCGCCATTATG
>CAXTGN010000443.1:0-4686 GCA_964243455.1 uncultured Acidobacteriaceae bacterium | reverse complement strand
ACCTCGTGGAGATCACCCGCGTCGGTCACTTCGACACCGTAGGCTTCTGCCTCGATACCGGCCACGCCCATCTCGCTCAGCCCATGTTCCCCGACGAGACCGGCTACGACCGGGGCGCCCGCGAGCGCCTCCGCGAACAATGGGGCGACGCCGCCCTCAAAGACGCACTCCCGGAAGCCTTCCAGGTCTTCGGCTCCCGCCTCGTCGAAATCCACCTTCACGACAACAACGGTTCCCGCGACGAACATCTCTGGCCCACCGAAACCACCCCCGGCAAAGGCATCGACTGGGGCCTCGTCCGCACCGCCCTCACCCAACTCGGACACCCCATCACCAATACTCTCGAGATCGCCTTCGACCCCGCGACACCCGAACGCGACCTAAGCCGCAAACTCAGCACGGCTCGCAAGCTCCTGGACCCTCTGGACGAGCAACGCTAGGCCACGGCAAAGCCATCATCTCGACCGGATCCAGACAGCTTTATCGTCTGCGCAGTGGAGAGACCCCTGTATTCTGCCTGGCGCTGCAGGAGGGCTTCGTTCCGCGAAGCAGGCAGCCGACCCTCTTCGAAGCCCGACCTCATAGCTCAAAACCTCATAGCTCACAGCTCAACATAAACAAAAAGAGGTCACCACGCTGCACACCGCTAAATCCCAACAAGAAGAGGCAGAGCCAATGGCCCTACCTCTTCTGCAACACCATATCGTCTCCCTTAGCGCTCGTTACGCTGGTTTTCAAGGCCGTTAAGGCTTTGCCCCACGAACCGAAGTCAACCCGCGTTCCTTCAGCATCGGCCCCACATTCGGCTTCGCTCCCAACCACGCCTCATACATCGTCTCCAGATCCTCCGTGTTGCCACGCGACAACACCATCGCCCGGAACCGGTCCCCATTCGCCCGCGTCAACCCGCCATGGTCCACGAACCACTGGTACGCGTCATCATCCAGCATCTCGCTCCACGCATACGCGTAATATCCCGCCGCATACCCATTCGCCCAGATGTGCAGGAAGTAGCTCGACCGGTACCGCGGCGGCACCGCATGCAGCGCCGTCCCTGTCTTCTCCAGCGCAGCCTTCTCAAAGGCATCAACATCCTGCAACGGCGTATCCGCCGGCAGCAGATGCCATTGCATATCCAGCTCCTGCGCGGCCAAAGCCTCGGTGCTCAGGTAGCCGCGGTTAAACGTCCGTGACTGCTTCAGCTTCGCAAACAAAGCCTCCGGCATAGGCTCACCTGTCTTGTAGTGAAGCGCATAGTGCGCAAACACCTTCGGGTCCGTCGCCCAGTGCTCATTGAACTGCGATGGGAACTCCACAAAATCCCGCGCCGTCGCTGTCCCACTCAAACTCGGATACTTTGTATTCGCAAACATGCCATGCAGCCCATGCCCAAACTCATGGAACATGGTCGTCACATCCTCAAAGCTGATCAACGCCGGCTGTCCTGCCGCAGGCTTGGCAAAGTTCGCCACGTTATAGATCACCGGTAGCGTGTCCAACAACTTAGACTGTCCCACGAAGTTGTTCATCCACGCGCCGCCGTTCTTGTTATCCCGCTTCCAATAGTCGAAGTAGAACAGCGCCAACGGCTTCCCATCCACGTCCGACACCTCGAACACCCGCACATCCGGTTGATACACCGGGATGTCGTGCCGCTCCTTGAACGTGATCCCATACAGCTGGTTCGCCGCATAAAAGACACCATCCTGCAGCACCCGGTTGATCTCGAAGTACGGCTTCAGCTCCGTCATGTTCAGGTCATAGCGCGCCTTGCGCACCTGCTCGGAGTAAAACTCCCAATCCCACGCCTCCAGCTTGAACCCGCCACCCGCCGCGGAGCCACTTTGACGATCAATCAGCGCCTGGATGTCCGCAGCCTCACTATTGGCCTTCGCTGTCGAAGCTGGCACCAGGTCATTCAAAAACTTCACCGCGGCATCCGGTGTCTTCGCCATCTGGTCCTGCAGCGCCCAACTCGCATAGTTCGGGAACCCCAGCAGCTTCGCCTTCTGTGCCCGTACCTGCGCCAGCCGCGAGATTGTCGCCCGCGTGTCACTGTCGCCGCCACGCTCCGTGCGCGTGATCGAACGCTCAAACAACGCCTGCCGCGCCCCGCGATCGCTCATATCCGCCAGCGCCGGCTGCTGCGTCGTATTCTGCAGCGGCACCACGTACCCGTCGGCTTTGCGCGCGGTCGCCGCTGTCTTCGCCGCCTCCACCTGCGCCGCGCTCAATCCCTTCAACTTCGCCGCATCCGTCGTCGTGTACGCCGCCGCCTTGGTCCCCGCCAGCAGCTTGTTGTTGAACGCCGTCGAAAGCACCGACTCCTCTTCGTTCAACTTTTTCAGCTGCACCTTGTCGGCATCGCTCAGCTTCGCGCCCGCCTTCACAAACTGCAGATAATCCCACTCCAGCAAACGCATCGACTCCGCATCCAGCCCCAGCGTCGCCTTCTTCGCATACACCGCCTCAACCCGTGCAAACAGCTTCGGATTCAGGTAAATATAGTCATTCTGCGCCGCCATCTTCGGCGCCTCATCCTCTTCAACCTTCTGCAGCGTCGGATTCGTGTTCGCCTGCGTCACACTCCCAAACACGAGCGTCACACGCTGTAGCAACTGCCCCGACCGCTCCATCGCTATCAGCGTGTTCCCGAACGTCGGCGCCGCCGGATCGTTCGCAATCGCATCGATCTCTTTCCGCTGCTGCGCCATCCCGGCCTCGATCGCCGGCTGATAATCACTGTCCTTGATCCGATCGAACGGGGGCGCCTGAAAGGGCAGGGAACTCGCCGCAGAAAAAGGATTCGAAAGCCCAAACGCCTGCGCCTCAACCCCACCCGCCATCAACCCCATCCCCAATGCCAACGCCATGCACCTCACCCGCCTCAAGCTCAAGACCAGCCTCCATACCACTCACCACAATGGTACGCATACCCAGACCCGGCCGGTTCCGCCCTCGCCTTTTTTGCTTGTCATCCCCGAACGGGAAACCTGGCTTACATTGCCAGATGCTCATTGTTCGGCGTGCCTTTCTTGCTTGTCATTCCCCCGAACGGGGAACCTGCTTTGCATCGCCAGCCGCTCAGCGTACGGCGTACTTTTCTTGCTTGTCATCCCCCGAAGGGAAACCTGCTGTTTGCCTTACATCGCAGCCAAAGCAAAAGGGGCCAGCCCCAAAGGACCAACCCCATCACTTACAACTTAGAACTACAACCTACAGCTAGTAAGCACTACCAACAAGCGACTCTTCCTGAGCTTCCGTAACAGCCTTCTTCTCCGTAGCGTCCTTGCTCATCGCCATCTTCTTGCTTAGAGCATCCTTCAATCGCTGTCCATATGCAGGATCCGCATTCGTGCACTGCGCAACCCGCTTTTCAACCACATCCGGCACGCAAACCGAAAGCGCACCCGCCAGGTTGTTGATCAACTCAGCCTTGTACTCTTCCGGCATCTCGCGCCACAGCACGCCCGCCTGCGCAAAGTTGTTCTCGCGGTCGATCTTCTGACGCACAAGCCGGCCCTCATACAAAGGCTGGTAATCGGCCCCCGCACGCGGCGCTTCCTGCAACGCACCCATGCTGCTCGGTTCATAGTTCACATGCAGGTTCTGCCCCGGCGCATGGTCCACGGCATATGCCATCTGCCCATCCCGCTGACCCGTGTACGCTGGCACCTTCGGCCGATTGATTGGCAGCTGCAGATAGTTCGTTCCCACCCGATACCGCTGCGTATCCGAATAGCTGAACGTCCGCCCCACCAGCAGCTTGTCATCCGAGAAGTCCAGGCCATCCACCAGCACACCCGTACCAAACGCCACCTGCTCGGTCTCGGCAAAGTAGTTATCCGGAACCCTGTTCAGCACAATCTTACCGACCGACTTCCACGGAAACTGCTCCCGCGGCCAAAGCTTCGTCGCATCCAGCGGATCGAAATCCAGCTCCGGATGCTCATCGTCACTCATTGTCTGGACAAACATCTCCCACTCCGGGAAGTCGCCCTTCTCAATCGCGTCATACAGGTCCTGCGTCGCGTGGTTAAAATTCTCGCCCTGGATCTTGCTCGCCTCTTCGCCCGTCAGGTTCTTGATCCCTGCCTTCGGCTCGAAGTGATACTTCACCAGCACGGCCTCACCCTGCGCGTTTACCCACTTGTACGTATTCACGCCCGAGCCCTGCATCATCCGGTAGTTCGCCGGAATCCCCCAGGGCGAAAATAGAAACGTCGACATATGCGTCGACTCCGGCGTGTTCGCCAGAAAATCCTGGAACCGCGCATCGCTCTGACGGTTCGTCACCGGGTCCGGCTTGAACGCATGCACCATATCCGGGAACTTCGTCGCATCACGGATAAAGAACACCTTCAGGTTGTTGCCCACCAAATCCCAATTGCCGTCCTCGGTATAAAACTTGATCGCAAACCCACGGGGATCGCGCAGCGTCTCCGGGCTATGCCCGCCATGCACCACGGTCGAAAAGCGCGTAAAGATCGGCGTTTGCTTGCCAGCCGTTTGAAACAGCTTGGCCCGCGTATACTTCGCGACCGGCTCGTCGCCCACCTTGCCCGTCGGCTCAAAATAACCATGGGCGGCCACACCGCGCGCATGCACCACACGCTCCGGAATCCGCTCCCGGTCAAAGTGCGTGATCTTTTCAAGAAAGTGGTAATTCTCCAGCACCGCGGGACC
>CAXTGN010000442.1:3861-4688 GCA_964243455.1 uncultured Acidobacteriaceae bacterium | reverse complement strand
GACAGCTGTCTCATAGACTTTCCTCAGGAGTGGCTCGACAACGTCCCACACCTCAGGCCACATCTCCTGTCCGGGGCGGCCGATAAATTGAGGATGTTTGGATTCGCCGAGAATGGGTCGATACGCGTCGTTGTAAAAGCGCAGATACTTCGATCCCCACCAGATCTCGATGGGATGACGGCTTCCGAGACATGTGGTGACGAGCGTCCGAAGTGACACCGACCAGGAACTGACCGGCCCTGCGGGAAGCTTGCTCCAGTCCAGCGCACGCATCAGTGTGGCTACCTCACCTTCGCCACGCAGGACCTGTGCCTTACATTGTTCTTCCTCGGAGTTCCCGAAAGAAAAGATTTCCTGAGTGCCATTCGTCAAACTCACCGACCTTACTCCTTTAGAACCTGCTACATCGTAAGATGCTAAGCGATACCTCGACATCCACCAGATCGAAGGTAGAGAGCCCTCCCGTATTCTGCTCCCACATGCTACAAAGGCTTCTCGAAAGCCGAACATGGTGAACGACGAGCAGCAGCGGCGATTCTAGTGACCTCTTCTATTCGATTCGGCTCCGAGAGGGACGCGAGCCCCAGGCTAGGGGCCAGGGGCGAATACCATAGGCGCCGAGAATGAGAGATAGGCCCGCTAGAGCACCGATGGCCAAGCAATCAGCGAGCATAGAGTCGACCTGCCAGCAGGGTAACGATGGCTCCGCTGATACCGCGCAGCAGCCACCAATTCCTGCGCCGGATGAGAGTAGGTTCGTCCCTGGCGTAAGGCGAGCTAGGCCGAACGAGAACGAAAACGTCTCGCGATCTACCCACTTCCTGCGG
>CAXTGN010000442.1:0-3851 GCA_964243455.1 uncultured Acidobacteriaceae bacterium | reverse complement strand
CTCTGTTTGGAGAACTGCAACCGTGGCGCTACTCCCAAATGTGTCCGGTTTCCATATCTGAGGAAGACTGCTCCTAGCTCGCAAAGTTTAGGGCGAGCCATTCAGGACGATTCCTTGAGCTCGAACAATGGAATAGGCAGAGCAGCTGGCTCCCTCACATCGAAGGTGAGATTCGTTTGCTCATGACCGCGTGGGTGCTGTTCCCGCCACAGCTCCAGTAAAAGTGGCGGCATCTGGGATAGCACAGCTATGGTCCGATGGACCTTCGCATGACAGCCGGGACAAAGCGAAATCATCAGGCTTAGAACTGACTTTCCACGTACTCGATGATGAACGGTGATGGAGCGCTTGTCCCGTCCAGACGCATCGCATACGCGGCATCTGTAGCCGTCCCGCTCCAAAACCGCTTCCCGCAGACCCCCGAAATACTCTTCATCCTGTCGCTTGAGGGTGTAGCAGGTTGGGCAGAGACCATGCGCGAGGATCTTGGGGTGGCCGCAGCGGCAATGCATCGCTGTTTGTATGGCTCTAGTCACTTTCCTGCCCCCGCAGCGTACCGGTAGATGGTTTGACGACTGATGCCCAATTCGCCGGCCAGTGCCGTTTTCGACTTTCCAGCCTCCACACGGTGGCGCAGCTCCTTGGCCTCTGCTGGCGTAAGCGAATGCTTTCGTCCAACGTATGCTCCCGTCCGTAGCTTCGCCAGGGCGATACCCTCCCCCTGGCGCTCACGGATGAGGTCGCGCTCGAACTGCGCGAAAGCTCCCATCACGCTCAGAAGAAAATGCGACATCGGCGAATCCTCACCGGTGAACGTCAGGTTCTCCTTTTCAAAGCGAACGTGAACGCCGCGATCAGTGAACCCGAGAACCACCTTCCGCAGATCGTCCAGGTTGCGGGCCAGCCGATCATCGAATGGCAGATTACAGTATCGTCTTCACGCACATATCCCATCAGCTGCTCAGTTCCGGCCGATGGAGGTCCTTACCCGAAGCTTTGTCCAAGAAACGCTTATCGAGAGCAACGCCTTCGAGCTGCCGCAGCTCCTTTTGGTCCAGAGAGCTGACACGCAGGTAGCCGACGACCTGACCGGACCGCCGCCTTCCTTTCGTCACTTTTGGTTCTAGGGCCTTGGGCATCTGATGTCAAAATAGCAGAGTTGTAACCCTTGTGAGACGCGAAACTGTCACACATCCCGTGTACCTCAGGGGTATACCTCAAAGCTTCAACAAGGCAGCGGCACTCTGTCTGCCTCGGGACGGAACTCAACCGTGAGACCCATAATCTGACCAGAGGCCTCTCGATCGACTAAGTCATCGCTTCCACTCACTCTCCAAATGGCTATCTCCGGATGAAGTAGCCCCACAAGCATGGAGCAGAGCGAAAACAACTTGGGTCCGAAGGGTAAGAGGACCACATTCAGGGCCCTTGTGACGCCGAACACAAATGATTCTAGCTGCACGAAAATGCTTAGCGGATCACTGACTGAATACTGGAAGCGGTTCGACGCTGGTACAAGTCTGAGAAGAGTGTTGTTCGCCTGCTCGAGAGCAGGCGTGTACTCTGCTACCGGCGACACGGGAGTAAACGTGTAGATCTCGGATGCTTGTACATGTTCGACAGCACCGAGAGCCTTGTCTTCTTCATATCCAAGCCCGACGACTGCGGCAAGAGGGCGTTCAGGTTGTGTGAACCAGCCCGAGAAGGCAGGTATCACAGGCCCCACGTGCGTATTCGGATGGCTATGCGCGGGGGGAGGAGAATACTTCGCCAAGGCATACAAGAAATCCACCCCAATGCCCTCATGAGTAGACACTTCGCTAAGACAGCGGAGGAGCATTGCAAGTCGCACTCTGGTCTGGCTCGAGATATCGACGGCTATTCTGGCCTTACGATCGCCGACATCTTGGATTGCTGACTTGATCCAAAATGCGAGTCGATTTGTGTATTCATCGTCCCCAAGATGTTCAACGGTGAACCCAAATTCATGGAACTGAATTGAGTTTTGCTCGTAAGAAAAAACATGGTCGGTCGCAAAACCGAGCGCCACTTTCTGCTTTGATTGAAAGGGCATGCGCTCGGCTATGAAGAGGCTCCTCTGCTCGTAGCCTACGGTAGCAATGAAGAGGTCGTAGACCTCGGTCTCCGCGAAATTCAGCGGGTGCACTCGCGGGCTATTCATGGTCATCCTCCTCATCCAGAAAGCTCAGCTGCTTCTCGGGGCCCGTAAGGGGCGGGTCTCCCCTTTTGTAAAGCCTGCGACTCTCTAGTATCGTGCTCAGCGCCGCCGGTTTCCCAAGTCGTAACGGCAGACCATAGAGGGGGGCAAGCAAATAGCAAATCCGGAATCGTTTACCCCTCATTGCGGAAAGAGACGAGATCATCAATTGCCCATCGTCCGGCACGTAGATTATTGCTCCGGCGTTCAATGCCCTTCCAAGACTAGCTAGAACGTCTTCTGGGACTTTCCCGTCGACCAGAAAAGTGCCGGGGGGATCAGACTTGAACGGGCCACGGACAATCTTTTCGTGTAAATAGTCCCCGATCTGACTAACGCATTCAAGCACACCGGGAGCCGGGGCGTTGGTATTTCGAGGAACGGGGATCGTACCAAGCATCGCCTGAAAACGCTCCGCGGCAGCCTGCGCCTGTTCGGCTTGCCACGGAGCGGGAACCCTCTTTTCGCTACTAGAGACGAATTGATCAAGTAACCTCTCCATAATCCCGATAAACCATCGCGGGTTTCCCTCGGTTAGAGCAAAGAGTGACTCGGCCCCGGAATAAAGGACAGCTGTCTTCCGGCTCCGCAGGTTGCCTCGCTCCAGACCTTGCGTCTCCTCTCGACGATAGAACTCGCGTACTGCCACGACTGGCGCTATCTTCCTAACATCGGCCGCGCGCTTGTTGTCGGTGAGCATTTCTAGTTCATCCGGCCTAACGTTCTTCCTTCTTAGGTATGTGGCAAAGCTGGAATCCTTGCGAGCCAATTCAGAGAAGCGTTGCGCAACTTTGGAACCGGCCCGGTACACATCTCTCCAGTTGTCCCCGTTCGTTCGGAAGTAAGATTCACCCAAGATCTTCTCCGGTGCCTTATGCGGCATGTTCCTCTCAACAAGCATTTCGGCCCAGAGTTGGCTACAGAACTCGTATGCAAGTGTTTTGCCCACATACCATAGTGCGATCTGATCGAAGTCCTGATTGACCGCAGGCAATGGCTGGTCCGGCTCTCGCGAGCCACTCGTGGCTCTCAGAATTGAATCGTTCTCAGTGAAGGGATTGAGAGCCAGTTTGAAGAGAAACCGCGGATCTGTAGAACGCAGAGAGGCACCCAGCTCCTCTTGGATCCAGGTAGGAGCCAACTCGAGTTCATCGAAGAGGAAAGCCCACTTTCCATTCGCGACGTGAATGCCATCTTCAAAAACTTCGATCGCCTGTGAACTCGCTGCTAAGAAGTGCAAATGTAAAAAGTCCAGTGCGGCGAGACGACCCGCTCTGCCTTCAGGACCGAGCAGGCCTTCTTTACTCGCAATTGCAAATAGATCTCGAAGCCGTGAGCTAAGGGCCCATCGGAGCGAGGTGAAGGTAGGCAGAACTGCTCTCAACAACCATCCTTGAGCAATTCGCTCGACTATGGATGCCTCTGCATTTTCGTCAAGTTTGGCAGTCCCTCCTCCTGCACCTTGGAAGCGAAGTCGATTCTCGAACGCAATTGTCAGGGAGCGCAGAGTATGGGTTGTGAACGTGGCCACACTGAGAAGCTGTCTGCTTTGTTCGTCAAGAGAACCTTGGCCAAGTGCGCCGAGCTGCACCGACCAGCTAATGGCAGTCGGCACAAAGATCCCTGTGAAGGA
>CAXTGN010000441.1:0-4691 GCA_964243455.1 uncultured Acidobacteriaceae bacterium | reverse complement strand
CTTCTTGCTCATCTGTACCCAGCCCAATCCGTCGCCTCACAATCCCAACCAGCAGCGACGCGCTCGCGACATTTGGCTTTGCACAGCTACGACATTATTGCGGTTCTGGCGCACATTTGGTGATTCTTTCCGGCCGTTGCTCTGGAGCGTAAGACAGAGGTAGCTCTGGTGACCTCTGCACCTTACTGATGAGGCAAGGATGCCTGGTCCCGAACACGGCTGAAGTGGCCCTGGTCTGTCTTCGCCCGAAGGATGACGCGATCCAGATGCAGCTGCGAACCTGTCGCTCCTTCTCTACTTGCCCGGCGTGTGGAACGGCTTCAAGCCGAGTGCACAGCCGTTACCAACGCAAGCTGGACGATCTGCCATGGGAGGGTCTGCGGGTTGCCATCCTGCTTCAGACGCGAAAGTTCTTCTGTGTCGACGATCATTGCCAGAAGAAGATCTTCACTGAGCCACTGCCCGGCACCGTGGCACGCTACGCTCGACGAAGCTGCCGGTCGAGCGAGGCCCTGACCCTGGCTCACGCTGGCTTTAGGTGGTCGGGCCGGAGCGCGGATGGCATGCCGTCTTGGGTTGCTGGCCAGCAGATCGACTCTGTTGCGTGGTCTCCATCATCGAGCCGCATCCGCGCCCGTACAAGCGCCACGCGTGCTTGGCATCGATGACTGGGCATGGAAGAAGGGCCATCGCTACGGCACGATCCTCTGCGACCTGGAGAAGCGCAGGGTGGTCGACCTGGTGCCGGACCAGGACGCTGAGACCGTCGCGAGGTGGTTGCGGCAGCATCCCGGCACAGAGATCGTGAGCCGTGACCGCGGCGGCATCTATGCCGAAGCCACGCGCAGGGCGATTCCTCACGCTGTCCAGGTGGCTGACCGCTGGCACCTGCTGCGCAACCTGAGTGAGGCCTTGCGCCATGCGCTTGCACCGCACCATCGCCTGTTCACGCAAGCAGGGAGACCCGATGGCATCAACGATGCGCCGTCCCCACCCACATCGGTTCCTCCATGGAGTGAGCGCGAACGGCAGAACCAGCGAGCAAACCGGCAGAGACGATACGAGCGATGGCAGCAGGTGCGGGAGCTCTTAAAGACAGGAGTCTCAGATCGAGAACTCGGACGGCAGCTGGACCTCGATCACCGCACAGTAAAGAAGTTCAGGAACGCTGAGGCCTATCCAGAAGCAGCGTCACGTATTCGCCAGTCCATCGTCGATGACTTGGCCGGCTATCTGGATCAGCGTCTTGCTGATGGCTGCCGCAGTTCCACCAGGCTCTGGCGCGAACTGCGGGAGCAAGGCTTCAGCGGGCAGGTCAACAGCGTCCGGTACTGGCTTCGACAGCGTCGCAGCTGTCAGCCGCGGACTTCAGGCACTCTCGAACGAAGACCCGCTCTGCGGATCTCGCCACGGCAGGTAGTCTGGTTCATGCTGAAGGAGACACCCTCTGCGAAGCACTTTCTGGATCAGGTATATCGGACGTCACCAGAGATCGAGAAGGTCGCGCATTTGGCCCAGGACTTCTTCCGCATCATCCGTGAACGGCACCTGCCAGCCCTGATCCCATGGATCGCGGCCGCCAAACACACCGCACTGACCGGCTTCGCTTCAAGACTCGAAAGAGATCTGGAAGCGGTCAAAGCCGCCCTGACGCCGCCACGGAGTCAGGGCCACGTCGAAGGCCAGGTGCATCGACTCAAGCTGATTAAGCGACAGATGTACGGCCGCGCCGGCTTCGATCTGCTACGTCTCCGCGTGCTCAATCAGGTCTGATCAGAGAGACTCCCGGCCATCACGAAGGGACAGGAGGAACTTCACCAAATGTGCGCCAGAACCATTATTGCTTTGCGCTTACAGCGGCAATGTTCGCGCTCAGTAGAAATGACAGGGTGCTGCGCCCACTAGAAGTGTCAGTATAAGGGCCACCGCGGCGGGCTCGCGCATTGTTTGCGCTTCTGGCTCTTTCCGACTAAGAGCCTTGGAGGCACAAGTTGAGCTGAATGATGATGAGCGAAACGCGATCTGCAACGGATCGAGGATCTCCGGCAGACACGGGGGTTGTTGGCCAGGTACGGGAACGACGGCGGCGCATCATTGAACCTCCATTGGAGGCGCGCTGAAAAGACGTGGCTCTTCCCATCGAGCTTCTAGCAAAGCCAGCGTTTCGCGGACACAACCATTGTCGTAGTGCCGCTCAGGAGCTGCAGTGGCGAGACGCTGTGGCGAGCTATACGCAAAGCGCGTTATCGCCGGACTGCGGGACAGGTGCCTCCGGGAGCCGCTTCGGTGAAAAGGCGCGTATTTACCCTGGTATAGAGCTACACCGATGGTTATCGCTCTACGAAAGCGACGGCACCCTCGAGACTGAGGTTTGCGGGTGCACGTTGGAAGTCGTTGTGCCGGTATTCCTGCTGCCGTGCGATTGTCTTCAGCAGCAGAGCTTTACCTGTGACAGACGTCTTAACGGTCGCTGTTCTCCAGACCGACTCCTGCACCTGCTCGCGATCCGTGGCAAAGTTGCTGCCGGCACGAAGAGTAGCGAATGGCCCGAAACCCAGACTGACATCGTTCGGAGCTCGTCCCTCTAATCGATGTAGCCGCAGAGATTTCGCATCAAGGACAATGATTCCCAACATTCCATGAAGAGCCCGTTCTTCCATCGTTTGAGGCGTGAAGGCTGGATCAGGTCGATAGCCGATCCAGATCTCCTGCGCGTTCTCGCTCAACTCATCGAATAAAAATGCTTTCAGCAGGACGGCCAGCATCTGCTGGGAGTGCTCGCTCTCATCTTCTTTGAGCTCCTGCCGTTTATAGATTTTCGGGTGTGCCGTCGCCTCAGCCAGTCGAGATCTTTCGATTGAGACCTGGTCGCCAGATAGAGCTCCGCCGTCCACCGCGATGAGGTAGCGTACAGTTCCCCAGTCTGTTTCGACCATTCGCTCTGTCCAGAGATGCCCTTTGGTTCGCTCAGAGCGTTCTTCTGAAAGATAGGAATAGTGAACGTGATCCTGACATGCTGTCACTTCCCGAACGACCATGGCCGCTACCATCTGTTTAGCTGAAGCGTGCTCGATCTGTGCAGCTGCCATGACCCCATAGAGGGCAGTCACGGCCATACTTCCTGCCACGATCATGCGCCACCATCGACTGGTCGTATGCATAAGCCACCATCCCTGCGCTGCTCGTGGTCTCTGTTCTAAACGCTTCGCGGATCTACAGAGACAACACCGATGCCTTCGGCAAAGGCCATAGTCGCAGCGGTTTCCGCTCCGTGAGCGTTTCGCACCCAGACCACCCTACCTGCAGTGAGCACACCGGACCCGGCTTGGGGTCCTTCGGGAAACCCTTCCTGCACCTGATAGTGAGTTTCGCAGCGAATGATGCGCTGCTCTCGATATTCCTGTGGTTTCGTCATGAGCCCTCGCGTATGTCAAGACTCGCCCACTAGTGCTCTTGTGGCGATAGCACAATCGAGGGGCGAGAACCCCCAAGGACGTACTTCCTGCAGGGGCCGACACGCTCAACAGCTAATCCGTCGCTTTGACTCCTGCTCCACCGCGAAAAACCGCCACAAGCAAGACCCTGGTAAGAAGGCTATGAAGCTGGCGCCGAAGCGCCCAGCCGAACTGCTTCAACCAGTACGCGGTATCGGCAAGCTTATCTGCTCATCCAGAGGAACATTTAGATCCAAGTCGTCGCGCGATACGCAGTGCGTTCACCGGTTCGCGGCAAGTCCTCAACGCCGGTCACGTCGGGTGCGTGATGACCAATGACCGGACCCAAGTGACCAAAGATCCCACATCTGCAAGGTGCATCGACCCGTCTCTGTAAATGAAGCGATATGGGCCCTCTATGGTGATTCCGCACATTGTCCCAAGCGTGCTGCTCCGGCTTTGGGCTATGGTCAAACCCTTGCTTTGGTTCTGGTTAGCCATGGACGTTTGCATCTGCGCTCTCCTTGTACTAACGGGGTCGTACTCACGGCTCAGCAGGCGACCAGCCCTGCTTCATACCGAGTCCATCGCCCCCGAACAAATTCAAGCGTCGGAGAACGACGCGTCCCTGACATACGTCATCCAGACGGCTTCAAAGAAGCCGTCCCAGCGTGAACAGGAGGATCTCAGTGTTGGCAGGAAACGAGCTTAAGTTCAACGAGTCAGGTCTGAAGTTCATTTGCGACCTTAGCGGCTCAGATCCGGACGCCGCAGGTCCGCTCACCGTGGCCCAGTTCAGGCCCGCCTGCTGCGGCAGAACGGCTCACGCTATGCCTGATAAGTAACATTCTGTTCTAAATTCGTGTAGGCGCTCGTTAGAAGTGTCAGGTCCCCGCCCATTAGAACTGTCAGGTTCTAAGGATGGCGTGGACGAGGATGAGTGAGCGCGAGATTCAGCGTGTTGAAGTTCTGAACGAGGTGCAGTCCGGCAGGCGTACGGTGACCGCTGCGGCTTCGGTGTTGGGCATCAGCGAGCGGCAGGCGTACCGACTGCTGGTGCGGTACCAGGAGAACGGCGGGTTTGGGCTGGTGCACAAGGCACGAGGCCGCACGTCGAACCGAAGCCATAACCCAGGCCTAAGGAAGTACGCGGTCGAGCTGGTGAAGGCCCACTACGCCGACTTCGGGCCGACGCTGGCGACCGAGGCACTCGCGGAGCGGCATGCGATTCACGTGGGCCGCGAGACTCTACGGCGC
>CAXTGN010000440.1:0-4710 GCA_964243455.1 uncultured Acidobacteriaceae bacterium | reverse complement strand
GCTGCTTCCAACTCGTTGTGTTCCTCACGAGTCACCTTTGCCGTCGCGCTGCATTTGCGCGGCGTTCGGCCCTGTACGCGCTGAAAACGGGTACCAAAGTCGAGCGGAGAACCTGTCAATTCTGCTTCCATCGACCCTCTTCTCTCCGGGGTGCCAGGAGGCACCTCGAGGGTGCTCCAGAGCACCCCAATGGGGGTAAGTCTTGCGTTTTGTGAGAGGTCGCCCGTGAGCACCCTGGAGCGCTTTCGCACCACCCTGGAAGGGATGGAGTGTCATTCTTCTCCATGTGCAAAGCACATTTCTGTTGTCGTTGCTGTTGGCCTTGCGGTTGGTGTTGCTGTTCCGTGACGCTTGCGTCACTTCCTGCGGGGGTGCTAACCCTCGCAGGAATGCACTACACGGCGGCGGTGTGATTCGCAGGCTTTGGCCCGCGTCTTGCTCCTGTGGCGACCGTGGCGGGCCTCTTGATGCGAAGCTGGGCGGTAACCTTGGGCTCAGTGGACCGATACTTCTGGAACTCAGAATCCCTGCCAAAGGTGTATTCCAGAGCCTTGTTCACCACTTCATCTGGAAGGCATTTGATGAAGGCGGCATACTGATCCACCTGGATGGCAGTTGACTCTTCAAGTGAGCAGATGGCGGTGACTTTGCGGGTCTGTTTGATCTCTAGCAATGGCATGTTCTACGTTCCTCCTGAGCTGGCTGGTTGTGCTGCGTTGAGGGATGAACCGTACGTGACGAGGGCAAGGTAGCTCTCTTCAGGCGGCGGTGGTGGAGGAGTCGTCGGCCCGGTAAAGGTCTTGGGTCACGAAGTTCTGTGCGGCGAAGTCATAGCCCGAGACAGATATCAGCTCGCGCACACGGCGTCTGCCACTCTGTTCGCGTTCGCAATAGAGAACAAAGTCGATGGCCTCGGCGGTCTCGGAACGGATGAAACCGTGGTTGATGTTCGGTCGGGCGCTGAGCGCAAGGTTGGATAATCTGCCGAGTGCATCCCACGCTGATTTCGCGTGCAAGGTCGTGAGTGTCCCACCGTGCCCGGTGTTCATGGCTTGCAACAAATCATTCGCGCATTCGTCGCGTATCTCGCCGAAGATGATCCGGTCGGGGCGATGGCGAAGCGCCGCCGCCAGCAACGCGCTTGGCAGAATGGCAACTTGGCCGGGAATTGCGTCAACTGCCTCCCACCGCACGGCGTTCGGCTGGAGCACTCGCAGCTCGGCAACCTGTTCGATCACTACAAGTCTGTCGGTGAAGGGAACGTGGTCGAGGATAGCCTTCATGAGCGTCGTCTTCCCTGAACCTGTGCCGCCTGCGATGATGCCGTTCTTCTTCTCCAGCAGGAACGACACAACCTGATCGCGCACCTCCCTGGGCATGCTTCCCTTTTCAATCAGTTCCTCGGTCGTAAACCACTGATTGAATTTGCGGATGGTGAGCGTTGGTCCGCCGATTGCAGACGGGGCACCCACCACCGCCACACGCGAACCATCCGGCATGCGGGTATTCAGGATAGGGTTCTGGTGCGTTAGATCCTGTCCCATCATTCGCGCTACGCGACGGATAGCTGCTTCCAGTCGCTCGATGTCTAGTTCGTCCTGCACCGGAATATGCTCGATTACCCCGCCCCTGTCGGCGTACACACCCGTCGTGCCGTTGACCATCAAATCGCTGATTGTGGGGTCCAGAATTAGCTTCTGGAGGTTTTCGGTAAAGAATGGCAATACCTTCTCCCACCCGCTTGCGGCGCTCACCGTTTCACCTCCGGGTGGAACGTCGAGGCGTCGGGCGTTGTTTGATCGACCGATACGCGGTTTTCGTGAAACTCCGTGATCGTGAGACCGAGGGGGTTGATGGTCTCGTATTGAGGGTTCGTCTTGGCCTGATCGCTCACCTGGGCGGGATTCAGGTAGTAGATGACGGAGGCCATCCAATGCTCCGTACGGGGTTTGTTCGAAGTGCGCGGAGAGTAGATCAGGTCGAATGTTTCAAGCGCCGTCCCACGCGAGACGATTGCGTTCTCGATCCTCTCTTGCGTCATCGAGGTAATCGTCACGTTGTTGACCTGAACCTCACTCTGCTCGATCTGCCCGCTGATGACCTGGGTGATGAGGTGGTTCGCATTGTCCTGGCCGATAAGCTGAGCCGCGAGAGGTGCGGAAAGAAAGTAGTAGTTCATCGGGTATCTCTTCGCCATCGTTTCGCGGTTGATGGTGTGCCGGTAGTTTGTCCAGTCCGTCAAGTAGGTGCGAATCTCACCCTCGCGAGGGCTGTAATTGAGGTCGCTGTACTGGATTGCCTGTGCCCTGCCAACGTCGTCGATGCGAACGTAGCGGGTGAGGACTGGACGGTGCGACACGATGACGAGTCCGCCGCTTAGGATGAGGGAGAGGCCGGCGAGGGCACCGATGGCAATCTTCGCCATGCTGCGTTCGCTGTAATGTGCCGAGTAGACCTGATTCGCGATCCTGTCTGCTTCGACATGCTGCCTCGAAGTAAGAACGCTATCGGCTACTGTGACGTGGGTGGACATGCTGTTGTCTCTCCTGGGAATAGCGGTAAAGGCTGAAGGTGTGCGCAACGCTCTCGATCACAAGAACGATCATCATGAGCGCCAGCAAGATCTTTAACGGGCGCGGTAGTCGTCGGAACAGATACCAAATCACGAGCACGGTGTTTCTCCCTCGATTCCCGGATGGGCGCTCTAGCTGTAAGCGACCGCTTTCTCGGCGAGTTCCCCGAGCTTCCCTGCTATCCCAGCACCGCCGCCAAAAACCATCTGAGTGACGCTGGGGATGAGCACCATATTGAGGATGAAAGCGGTGAAGATCGTTAGGAAAGGTACGAGGTTCGCAATCCAGTTCCCGATGCTGTAATTGCCTTGAAAGGTCTGGTTCATAAAGCCGATGAGAAACTGGGACCAGACGAAGATGAATGCGGCGGCGACTGCTCGAATCATGGCGAGGCTGAGGAGCACTTCAACAAAATGAAGGAACTTGCCTCGGAAGGTCTCCGTCATGTAGAGCGGGATCATGAGCGGGCCGAATAGGGCGGCTACGGCGTAGAAGATGAACGAGCTGCAATTGATCAGAAACAGGATGCCGGACGCCAGCCCAAGAAAGCCTTGAACGAACCAATAAGCGATGGTTTCCATGGGGCCGAACACCGTGGGTACCGGCGTATTGTGGGCAGCGCTCGCTAACAGTGCGTTCAACTGGTTCAACTGGGTCTGATCGAGTATCCGGGCGATGGCTGCGGCCACGTAGGAGAACATCCGGTTGAAACCGAAGCTGGCTCCTGGGAGATTGGTCACCCAATAGTGCTCGATCACACAGCAGAACAGTAAGCGGAACAGGAACGTTCTCAGTTCATCTAGGCTGACGGACCTGTAACCGCCGAAGTGGACGGACCAGGACGACATGCGAACCGCGATGCCGATAAGGATCATGGTGGCAATAAAGGTGAGCAGAATCATCCCGAAGTTCGACAGCGCTCCACCGTTCTGTAAGGTGAGGTCTGTAAGGCTCTGGGTGAATTGAGCAAGCCAGTCAACAACTCCGGGAGGGGTTCCCATTCTTCACTCTCGCGCGATTCGGTTAGGTGTAGCGTTTCGGGTTCATTCTGAATACGGCGGCGCTGATGTTTGTCAGCGCCACCAGGGGATGCCGCGCAGCTCAGTAGTAGCTTGTCCAAGTCAAGGAAGAATTTCCGGTATACGTCGGGTTGTTGGCCTGGGCGATGAGTTTGTTGTTTGCGTCGTTGATCGTCAGCGACGCCTCATTCCGCTTGTCCATGTTCTCGACCGCTGCCTGGGCCGCCATACACGCGTGGAGTTGCCCTTGCGCGTGTTCCTCTTCCATGCGTTGTGCGTTGGAGACGTTCAACAAATTGAGCTGTTCGACTTCGCTGTTGGTGGCGTCGGTCGTGTCATAGATCGACGTATTCAGGGCGGTGTTGGCCTGGAGATTAGCGGTTCTGCTGGCTTTGTAAGCACCGGCTGCCGCTAGGCACTGGCTGGATGCGGCGTCCATGGCCTCGATGTGCGCGAGGGTAGAAAGCCGGTCGCTTTGTCCCACGATCTGCTGGCTCCAGAAGCTCGGCGATGTACCGGAGATCGCGAGATTCATGATCTTCCAGACAAGACTTGAGTTCTGGGACTGGCCGTTCAATTGAGACTGAAGGCCAGCGGTTTCCCCGTACGTGTTCTGCACGGAGTCGTTCATCAGCGCGTTCTCTGCCGTATGCCAAATCCGTTTCGAGTTGAAATACTTCAGGTTGTTGAAAATGGTGTTGTACGTGGTAATGGACTGGTTGTAGATTTTCAGCGCTGTCCCGGCCATCTGAACGTCCTGGATGAGCTGCTGCGTGAGGGTAAGGTTGGCCTGCTGCCCATTGGCGATTTGAGTCGCCTGGGCAACAAGCCCTTTCTCCTCGTTCGCGATCTGAACGACGGCGTGAGCGGATTGGGTTGGGTCCAGAACGATGCCGCCGAACTGCGCGTGGGCTGGCACTGCCGTTGCGAGCGCGGCAAGTCCGCTGGCAAGCGTCAGACTCCGGGTTGCTGTGATTTTGGTCATGAATGCTCCTAGAGCGTCGGGTTGACGCGATGGTCTGCGTAGGAGGGGATGAGGATGTCTTTGCCGATGTAGACCCGCGCTCGCGAACCTTCCTTAAGCGTGATGATCGGCAGCCGATTGAGGAAGTGGTTGA
>CAXTGN010000439.1:3530-4712 GCA_964243455.1 uncultured Acidobacteriaceae bacterium | reverse complement strand
GTATCCCGGCGGCCCCTCCAACGTCAGCTATGGCGTCAAGTGCTATCTCGCGCTAAAACTTATGGGCTGGAAGGCCGATCACCCCGTGCTGGTCAAGGCTCGCCAGAACGTGTTGTCGCTGGGCGGCGTGGTCGAGTGCAATACCTTCACCAAAATCTATCTCTGCGCCATGGGCCAGTACGACTACGACGCCGTTCCGGCCGTGCCGCCCGAGATCGTCCTTTTCCCGAACTGGTTCTACTTCAACATCTACGAGATCAGCGCATGGTCGCGGGCGATTCTGGTCCCACTCTCGATCATTTACGCGAAGAAGCCGTTCAAGAAGCTGTCCCCTGAGCAGGGAATCGACGAGCTCTTTGTGGGTGGACGCGAGAACGCCAACCTGCACCTGCGCTGGGACAGCAAGCACCCTGTCTCCTGGCGCAATTTTTTCCTTTTCTGGGATCGTGTTGCCCACTGGGCGGAGCGCATCCATATTCGTCCGCTCCGCAAGGTCGCCTTGAAAAAGGCAGAGCAGTGGATGCTGGACCACTTCGAGCGCTCTGACGGCCTCGGGGCCATCTACCCCGCCATGCTCAATGCCATCGTGGCGCTCCGCTATCTGGGGTACTCGCAGGATGACCCCCAGGTGATCCGGGCCATGTACGAGTTCGAGCGGCTCGGCATCGATCAGCCGGAGGGCACGCCGGATTACCCCACGCCTACTTTTCGTATGCAGCCCTGCCTATCCCCCGTGTGGGATACCGCACAGGTGCTCTCCACGCTCGGCGAGGTGGGTCTGTCCAGAACCGATCCACGCCTGGTCAAAGCCGCTGACTGGCTGCTCTCCAAGGAGATCCGGTACAAGGGTGACTGGTCCCACAACGTAAAAGACGTGGACCCCAGCTGTTGGTGCTTTTTCTTCAATAACGACCATCAGCCCGATGTTGACGACACCGGCGAAGTGCTTCTCGCCCTCCGTTCCGTGGATCACCCGCGCGAACGTTACCAGCACGAAGTCTCGCAACGCGCCGTCCAGTGGGTGCTGGCGATGCAGTGCAAGAACGGCGGCTGGGCCTCCTTTGACAAGGACAACAACAAGAAGATCTTCGAGTCGATCCCGTTTGCCGATCACAATGCGATGATCGATCCGCCGACGGTGGACATCACCGGGCGCATCCTGGAGATGCTGGCAAGCTACGG
>CAXTGN010000439.1:0-3520 GCA_964243455.1 uncultured Acidobacteriaceae bacterium | reverse complement strand
GGATTCACCCAGCGGGACAAACCCGTCGAGCGTGCCATTCAGTTCATCCTCAAGAATCAGGAGTCCGACGGCTCGTGGTTCGGCCGATGGGGCGTGAATTACCTTTACGGCACCTTCCTCGTCCTGCGTGGTTTGCAAGCCATGGAGTACTCACACCTCGAACCCGCTGTCCAGCAGGCAGCTGAATGGATTCGCATGGTGCAGAACGCCGACGGTGGCTGGGGCGAGACCTGCGGTACCTACGACGATCCCACGCAGCGTGGTATCGGCCCATCCACGCCCTCGCAGACGGCCTGGGCCCTGCTAGGCCTGCTTGCCGCCGGCGACACGCGTTCTGACTCGGTCGCCAAGGGAATTCGTTGGCTCACGGAGCGGCAGCATGAGGATGGCTCGTGGGACGAGCTGGTACCGGGACGGAACGGCGAGAGTTACTACACCGGAACGGGCTTTCCACGGGTGTTCTACCTTGGTTATCATCTTTACAAGCAATACTTTCCGCTGCTTGCCTTAACGACCTACACGAAGGCTCTGGAGCGGGAGGCGGTTGAAGCGTAGTTCCGGTTCGTCTCATCAGAACAACGTGCAGAACACGGGCTGCGTGGCAGCCAGAGGAGTTTTCCCGGATGGCAGTTCCCGTATCGCAGGCGTTCACCGTCGCCAGCTATGTGTTGAAGCAGAAGATCAAAGGTCGCAAGCGCTATCCGCTCGTCCTGATGCTGGAGCCGCTGTTTCGCTGCAACCTGGCCTGTGCCGGTTGTGGCAAGATCCAGTACCCGGCCCATATTCTCAAGGCTGAACTGACGCCTGAACAGTGCTTCAAGGCAGTCGATGAGTGTGGCACGCCGATGGTGTCCATCCCCGGCGGTGAGCCGCTGCTGCACCCGCAGATGCCGGAGATTGTGGCCGGTCTGGTTGCGCGCAGGAAGTACGTTTACATGTGCACAAATGCACTTCTCTTGAAGGAAAAGCTCCACCTTTTCACCCCCAGCAAGTACCTCAGCTTCTCGGTTCACGTGGACGGGGAGAAGGACCATCACGATTTCAGCGTGTGCCGCGAGGGTGGATACGACGTCGCGATGGAAGGCGTGAAAGCGGCCGTAGACGCTGGCTTTCGCGTCACGACCAACACCACGCTCTTTGACGGCGCGGACCCGAACTCGGTACGCCGGCACTTCGACCAGCTCATGGCGGCGGGTGTGGAGTCCATGATGGTTTCGCCGGGTTACACCTACGACAAAGCTCCGGATCAGAACCACTTCCTCGGCAAAGCCAAGTCACGCCGCATGTTCCGCGCCATCCTGTCGAACCGCAAGAAAGAGTGGGAGTTCAACACCCATCCGCTCTTTGCCGAGTTCCTCATGGGCAAACAGGATTTCGAGTGCACGCCCTGGGGCATGCCGACCTACTCGATCTTCGGCTGGCAGAAGCCCTGCTACCTGCTCCAGGACGGGTACGCTGACACCTTCCAGGAGCTGCTCGACGCCACGGAATGGGAAAATTACGGGGCCAAGAGCGGGAATCCGCGTTGCGCCAATTGCATGGTGCACTCCGGTCACGAGGCTTCGGCGGTGAACTACAGTTTCAGTTCCTTTAAGGGACTCATGCAGACCGCGAAGGCCTTCATGAACGGCAAGTACGAGGATGCCGGGGCTCAGAAGCTGTTGAATGAGTGGAAGCCCGAGGGTCATGTGCCGCTCGTGCAGATCGCGACCGGTGTGGGCCCGTCAACGCCCGTCACGGTGACGACCTCGGTTGAACACACGTTCAGCGAAGTGGCAGGCGACTGATCATGGCGACACTCGACCAGGAGCACGGAAAGATCGAGCAGCTGAAACATGCGAGCGCCGATGAACTGGACCACATCGCGGGGCGTGAGCGCGAGAACCTTGAAGGCTGGATCCCCGACCTCGCCTCGGAAGCCGAGGTGCGTGACGCTCTCGAGAAGGCATTCGATTACCGCGGCGACGTGACCATTACGCGCAAGGATGGCTCCGTCGTGGAAGGCTACCTCTACGATCGCCGTACCGGACCGTCTCTGATCGACTCGGTCGTTCGCCTGATTCCGACGCCGCCCAAAGGCACAACGGCGGGTAGCGCCGTGCAGCGGGTGAACATCGCCTATGGCGACGTGGCGGCCCTGAAGTTCTCGGGTCGCGACACGGCAGCCGGCAAGACCTTCGATGCCTGGGTAAAGAAGTACTGGGAAAAGAAGGCGGCGGGCGAGAAGAACATCCAGATCGTACCCGAGAAGCTGGACTGATGGACCCGAAGCAGATCGTCGTCCAGCCCTGTGGCTGTGTTGCGCTGCCCGAGGAGCTATCAGAGGCGCTCGGCATGCTTCCCGGCGCAACTCTCTCCCTTTCCGCCGATGTTCAGCAGCGTACTGTGACACTCCGGCTTGTCACGGCCGCGCCGATCACGGCCGATCGCGCTGCAGCAGCTTGTCCCATATCTGCATGAGGCTGTTTCTGACCGGTGCGACAGGCTTCGTCGGCGCGCACGTTTCAAAGCTGGCAGGGGAACAAGGGGCAAAACTCCGCCTCCTGGCCAGACCGACATCGAAGACGGACGGTCTGCCGAAATCCGCTGAGGTCGTCATTGGCGATCTGCGAACTCCCGCCAGCTTTGCCGCTGCACTTCACGGCTGCGATGCGCTGATCCACGTGGCGGCGGACTACCGGTTATGGGTGCCTGACCCCGCTGAGATGTACCGGGCCAACGTCGAGGGCACGCGAGAACTGTTGCGGCTGGCGCGTGAAGCGGGCGTGCCCCGTGTGGTCTATACCTCCAGCGTGGCGACGATGGGCTTTCGCAAGGACGGCACCATTGTGGACGAGACCGCGCCGGTCAGCGAAGCCGACATGATCGGCCACTACAAACGCTCGAAGTGGATGGCCGAGCAGGTGGCAATCGAGGCGGCTCGATCGGGGCAGCACGTGATGATCCTGAACCCGACGACGCCGATCGGCTCCATGGATGTGAAGCCGACGCCCACTGGCCGGATCGTGGTGGACTTCCTGAATCGCAACTTCCCGGCGTACGTGGAAACCGGTTTGAATCTGGTGGACGTACGCGAGATCGCCCGTATGCATCTTCGCGCGCTGGAAGCGGGCCGTCCAGGCGAGCGCTACATCCTGGGCGGCGAGAACCTCACGCTGAAGCAGATCCTGGACAGGTTGGGGCAGCTAACAGGCCTCCCCTCGCCGAAGGCCAAGGTGCCGCACGCAGTCGCGATGGCCTTCGCGTTCTTTGACGAGACGATCACCGGCAAGCTGCGCGGTAAGGAACCAAGGGCGACCGTAGAAGCTGTGCGGATGGGCCGGAAGATGATGTTTGCGAACTCGGCCAGAGCGGAACGCGAACTCGGGTTCCAGGTGCTGCCGGTGGATACTGCATTGCGCGAGGCTTGCCGCTGGTTCCTCGCGAATGGCTATGCTCCCGCGCCCCCGGTGCAGCCTTGAAGCGGCGCATCGCCCTTCTTGCGGCCTTGCCAAGCGAGTTGAAGCCCCTGGTTCGTGGC
>CAXTGN010000438.1:274-4728 GCA_964243455.1 uncultured Acidobacteriaceae bacterium | reverse complement strand
CAGGCGTGAGATTCACGTCCCGGCTCATCGTAGGGACCGGGAAGTATAAGGATGGCCCTGAAACGAAGGCAGCGGTGGAAGCCTCAGGCGCAGAAATGGTGACCGTCGCTGTGAGGAGGGTCAATCTCGATCGGACGAGCGCCTCACTGTTGGACTTCCTTGACCACAAGCGACTGAGCATCCTTCCAAACACGGCGGGTTGCTACTCAGCGGAGGAGGCAATCCGAGCAGCGCGACTTGCAAGAGAAGTAGGCCTGTCGGATTGGGTGAAGATTGAGGTAATCGGCGATAATGCAACGCTCTATCCCGATGTACAGGCGACCGTCGAGGCCACGAGAGTCTTGGTAAAGGAAGGGTTCACCGTACTTCCGTATACGACAGACGATGTCGTCTTCGCTAAGCGCTTGATCGATGCGGGGGCAGCTGCTGTCATGCCCCTAGGCGCACCGATCGGAACTGGAATTGGAATCGCCAACGAGACCTCTTTGCGTATGATGCGTGAGCTAATTACGGAAGTGCCATTGATTGTTGACGCCGGGTTGGGAACGGCAAGCGACGCTGCCAGAGCAATGGAATTGGGTTTTGACGCGGTACTTCTAAACACCGCAATCGCCGGCGCGAAGGATCCCTTACTCATGGCTTCTGCAATGCGTGACGGTGTGGTTGCCGGGAGGAAGGCATTCTTGGCTGGGCGTATGCCCCGTCGGCTCTATGCTAGCGCAAGTTCGCCAATGGAAGGTGTTTCCGCCTAGGTCATTAGAACCTCTGGGAAGTCCTAGAAAGGAACGGGATCTCGATGTCCCTACAACTTAGGATCAACGGCGAACTCCGATCAATTCTGGATGGCGAAACTCCTACTGCGTTGGACAGGGTGCTCAACGCGCTCTCGGTGCGCAAGGAGCTCATAGCGGTCGCGCTGAACGACATGATTGTTCCGCGCGCTCTATGGGAACAAACCTTGGTTTCCGAGGGCGATCGAGTTGAAATCGTGCATTTCGTCGGAGGAGGTTCTCCGCGCCGAGGGGAACGCTCTCCTTCGCGGAAGGTTCTGGAAGCCTTAAAGATATGGTAGGCCGACAGCGCGGGGCTCCAATCGCCGGTAAATTCATAACGGTGATCTAACTAGCTAAACGTTGCAGTCGTTGCACGAAGGCTTAGGCTTAGCGCATGAAAACGATACAGCTCACCACCGTTGGCGGACCCGAAGTACTAAAGGTCTCTGAATTGGCAGATCCCACACCCGGAACAGGTGAGGTCCTTATTCGAGTTCACGCATCCGGCGTGAACTTCATCGATGTCTATTATCGCGAGGGCAAATATAAGGCGCCGCTGCCCTTCGTGCTGGGTGCGGAGGGTTCAGGAATCGTCGAGGCCCTAGGCGCAGAGGTGACCGGCTTTTCCATAGGAGATGCGGTCGCCTGGTATGGGCCGCTTGGTAGTTACACGGAGCTTGCGGTCGTCAAGGCCAACATCGTTGTTAAGGTTCCGGAGGGGGTTTCTCTCGATACGGCCGCCGCAATCATGATGCAAGGCGTAACCGCTCACTATTTATCCCATTCCACGTTTCAACTGAAATCGGGAGACATCGCACTCGTTCATGCCGCCGCGGGCGGGGTTGGTGCTCTCCTGACCCAAATGGCGGCTGCTATCGGAGCCCGGGTGATCGCTACCGTTTCCACCCCTGAGAAAGCAAGAGTGGCGCGGGAGGCCGGGGCGAGCGAAGTGATCATGTACTCAGAGTCTGACTTCGAAACGGAGACGATGCGTCTCACAGGAGGTAAAGGGGTCGATGTTGTCTATGACGGTGTGGGAAAGACAACGTTTGAGCAATCTCTGAAATGCTTGCGCCGACGTGGCCTGTTGGCTCTCTATGGCGCGGCAAGCGGACCGGTCCCGCCGTTCGATCTTGGAAGATTGTCGTCGATGGGTTCTCTCTTCATCACCCGTCCCATCTCCCTCGACTATGTAAAAACGCGCGAAGAACTGACGCAACGTACAGATGCGTTGTTCCGCTGGGTGCTTGAGGGAAAGCTAAAAGTTCGCATCGATCATTCCTATCCACTTGACAAGGCAGGACAGGCTCATATTGAGCTTGAAAGTCGGAAGACCATCGGCAAGCTGATCCTTACGATGTGACGTCCTGGTACTTCCTAGAGTTAGATGGCTACGGGAGAAGCTACGCTTGCGGAAGCCACGCTCGCCCAGGTCCGCGTTCCCCGACCGAAAAGGCGTCCGAGGCAGAAGCCGAAGCGTGTGATCGCTGACCGCGCCTATGACTCCGATCCACTACGCACACGGCTAAGGACGTGGCATCGAATTGATCGCTCCGTATCGCACGAACAACAAGCAGCGGCGTTACCACGACGGAAGAAACCTTCGGCGCTATAAGCGCCGCTGGATCATCGAACGAGCCAAAGCCTGGCTCGGACAGTTCCGTCGCCTGCTGATCCGACACGAACATCTGCTCTCTACCTATGCGCCTCTACCTCGCCTGCCTCTGGATCACACTGCGCCGATGTTTATGAAACACGCTCTAGACACAAGCACTCACCGGAAGAAAGCGTCGGAACGCATTGCTAAAACAAGGCAAGGCCTCACCGTTAGGTGACATTAGCTCACTCTTAGGGCCGCACCAGAACGCTTATTGTTCACGCATGCGAACCCACAACGTCAACCTAACGCACAGAGTCCAGATGATCGAGGTGGCGATGGAAACTTGCCCAATCGCTCCCCACGCGGTTCAATATGTCGGTTCGAGAAGGTCGAAATCGAGCGCCGGCCTTTCGGTCGCTGGTTTCTTTACTACAGCGTTCATACTGCTCTCTCCCGTCGCTCTGATTGCGCAGACGTCTGCAACAGATGCTACCGCGCCCGCCATGATCATACCGGAGAAGCCAGAAGATACAGGGACAAGTGAATCAGCCAAATTGGCTCTCAAGTTGACCAACCCTGTCGCCTCGCTCATCAGCATTCCCATCCAAAACTGGTTCGATTTCAACCTTGGTCCCAAGAAAGATGGCTTTCGATACACCATGGAAGCGCAACCAGTGTATCCAATGCAGATCTCGAAAGACTGGAATCTCATCAGCCGCACGACAATCCCCATTGTTTACCAACAGAACCTCTACGGCAGAACCACGCAAACGGGGTTAAGCGATTCGACGGAAAGCCTGTTTTTGTCACCAGTGCATACGAAATCCTTCATCTGGGGAGCGGGTCCGATCTTCCTCGTCCCGACGGGAACCTATGGAGCCCTAAGCGACAGGAAGTTCGGTATGGGGCCGACAGGCGTTGTCCTTCTGCGCAAGGGACATGCGAACTTCGGTCTCCTCGGGAATCACCTGTGGTCGGTCGCCGGCAGCAGTAACCGCGGGTATGTGAGTCAGACCTACGCGCAAACGTTCATTACGTACACGACGAAGAAGGCTTGGACTTACGCAACGACCTCCTACGACACTTATGACTGGAATGCGGGCCGTTGGACAGCGATCGTGAACCCCATCAGGGTGTCCAAACTAGTGAAGCTAGGGTCGCAGCGGTTGAGCATCGGCGCGGCGCCCCGGTGCACGGTGACATCGCCGCAATACCAGCCAAAGGGTTGCGGTCTTGAGTTCACCGTCACCCCTCTATATCCCGCTAAGAAGTAGTGGAATCGCGGAGACACACTGGGCATATGTCGCATTCACGGTGTCTGAAGCATCGTCTGACCAAGGAGACAGGAAGTTGAGCAAACCGAAGCTTGTTGTGACGAGCCACTTTACCGAACCCGTGGAAGGACGTATTAGCCGCGAGTATGAAGCTATCCGCAGCTCGGGCGGCAGCCCTCTGGCGCCAGAGGAGCTCGTTGCTTTGACCGTAGGGGCAGATGCTCTATTGGTCACACCCAGCGATCGCTTGGATGCCGAGTTCCTCAACCGCATTTCACCCACAGTGAAGATCATAGCGACCTATTCCGTCGGCCTTGATCATATAGATCTGCACGCTGCAGCGGCGAAGGCAATCAAGATTGCTTACACGCCCGGTACGAATGCCGATGCCACTGCAGACATTGCGATGTTGCTAATGCTTGGCGCATCGCGTCGCGCGTATGAAGGGCAGGAGATGTTGCGCTCCCAAGCGTGGGCGTCAAACCACCCCATTTATCTCGGCTGCCAAATGACCCATAAGATCCTAGGTATCGTCGGTATGGGGCAAGTGGGCCTGGCGGTCGCCCATCGCGCACGCGCGTTCGGGATGCAAATTCACTACACGAACCCAAGGCAGCTTGATTCTGTCGTCAGCGGCGATGCCGTGTTTCACGAAAAACTGTCTGATCTCTTGGCCGTTAGCCAGTTCCTCAGTCTGAATGCGCCTGAGACAGCCCAAACTCACCACCTCCTCAACAGAGATTCGTTGGCTCAGCTGCCTCCGGGAGCGATTGTCATTAATACAGCAAGGGGTGGGCTTGTCGACGA
>CAXTGN010000438.1:0-264 GCA_964243455.1 uncultured Acidobacteriaceae bacterium | reverse complement strand
CCGCACTAGCCGGTGGTCACATCGCGGCGGCCGGCCTAGACGTGTTTGAGGGCGAGCCAAACGTCAACCTGGGCTACCTGGCGCTTAGGAATACTTTTCTTTTGCCCCATCTCGGTAGCGCGACAGTCGAGACCCGCACTGAAATGGGAATGCTGTGTCTCGACAACATCGAAGCGGTTTTGAGCGGTCGCCCGGCACCTTCATTGGTGAAGTTGTAGAAAGCCATCCTGCTAATGATGGACAGGAAGGATGCCGTGGCTACGT
>CAXTGN010000437.1:0-4748 GCA_964243455.1 uncultured Acidobacteriaceae bacterium | reverse complement strand
TTGGTGCCGCTGATGGTCTGGTCAGGTTTGACGGTGTAACCTTTCGCCGGTTTTGCGAGAGGGACGGCTTGCCCTCGGGCGGCATCACCTCGTTAGTCGCCACAGACGATGGAGCTCTGCTGGTACTGACCAGCACTGGTCTCGTCCGTTGGAGCGGCGAGCGCTTTCTGCATTTGTGGGCCGGGTCAGGCGGGGCAACGGCCCTCGTGCGGGCGCCGGGTAGCGCCGTGCGTGTGCTGACAAAGGATCAGCGCATTCTTGTCTATGAACGAGGCGCCCTGATGCAGCAGTCGTCCGGGCCTGGACTGCCGGAGCACCCTTTGGGCCAGCAGTCCGGTGTGCAAGGAACAGTCTGGAACTACAGCAGCCGAGAGATCAGAGAATCGGGACCAGGGTTCCACCGTACCCTACAGATCGGGCGCGATTTGCCGAGTGCACGGATCGCAACGTTGCAACTTGACCGGCAGGGAATCGCATGGATTGGCACCAGCCATGGTCTCTTTGCTCTCTCATCCGGAATCGCCACACCCGTGCAGGCAGTCGAGTCATTGCGGAATGATTCTGTCCTGAGCGTGACAGAGGATCGGGAGGGCAATCTCTGGATCGGCACAGAGTCTTCCGGCCTGCACGTACTTCGGCCGCGTAAGTTCCACACCGAGCCTACGTCGGCGGGTGAAGGCGTGACGGCAATCACCGTCGCATCGGACGACCTCCTCTGGTTTGGAACGCGTGACGCCGGGATCCACCGCATACGGCCTGGGATTGCGGATCAGCCAGTGTCTTCAGGCTCGTTGACCAGTCCGGTCATCCTCTGCCTGGGTCTAGGCCGCCACGGCGACCTCTGGGTCGGCACACCGGATGGACTGAATCACGTTACCGGTTCAACAGTGAGAAGGTTTACGTCGGCAGATGGTCTACCGGATGACTTCGTGCGTTCCCTCCTGGTCGACAGACATGGCATTATCTGGGCCGGTACCCGAGGCGGACTGGCCCGCCTAGACCGGGATCGCATCACGACACGAACGCAGGCCGACGGGCTTGCGAGCGACTCCATCGGACCCCTGGCGGAAATGGCAAGGTACCAGCCCGAGGCGACAACTTCCCCTGACGATCTTTGGGTAGGTACTTCAGGCGGCTTGTCGCACCTACATGAAGGCCGCATTGAGAGTTTCACCCTGGGACCCCGCAGCCACGGCACCATCGTGACCGCCCTTGCGCAGAGTGGGAGAGGAGAACTTCTCGTGGCGGTTCAGGACGCCGGTCTGTTCTTCTTTGACGCAGGGCGTTTTCACCCTGTGCGGCTTGGGCAACTGCCATCCGATATCAGCTCACTCCTTATCGACAGCAAAGGGTACGCGTGGATCCGCGGAGTGCATGGGCTCATGCGGGCCTCCGTTGGGGAGCTCCACAAGTGTGCGGAGCTGGCCCGTCCATGTGCGGCGACGCTGGACATTTTCAATACTTCGGATGGTCTGCCGAACGATGCCTCTGCCG
This sequence comes from uncultured Acidobacteriaceae bacterium, assembly GCA_964243455.1. GTDB lineage: Bacteria > Acidobacteriota > Terriglobia > Terriglobales > Acidobacteriaceae > Granulicella. Next base: position 3,254 of record CAXTGN010000437.1, on the reverse strand, counting down.
CTGATGGATCGCCACAGCTCGCGCAGGCATCTGGCGGATTGCTTTGGATTGCGACGCGAAAGGGAATCGCGGTAGCTGATCCCGCACGATTCCCGGTGAACGATGTTCCGCCACCGGTCGTGATCCAGCATTTTGAGGTAGACGGTGTGGATCTGCGTCTCGACCCTAATGGCGTCAAAATCGGTGCGGGGCATAGCCGATACACCTTCTCCTTCGCCGCATTGAGCTACACACTCCCAGCGAAGATTCGCTACCGTTATAAGCTGGAAGGCTTTGATAGAGATTGGGTGGACGCTGGTTCGAGCCACATCGCGTACTACACGAGTCTGCCGCCGAGACGGTACCGATTCGAGGTGCAGGCGCAAAACAACGATGGTCTTTTGGATGACAAAGATGCGTCTGTGTCCTTCCGGGTGTTGCCTCCCTTCTATCGCCGCTGGTGGTTTGCGGGTCTTGTTGTTCTGGTGGCTGCGGCCTTAGTCCTTCTTGTGATTCGTTTGCGTGTGCAGGTGGAGCAGCGGCGGTTCGCTCTCGTACTGCAGGAACGTAACCGCATGGCACGCGAGATTCATGACACCCTGGCCCAGGATTTCGTCAGCGTCTCGCTGCAGCTGGACATCGCTTCGAGTCTGCTCCGAGGTCAACAAACGGACCAGGCCCTGCTGCAATTACAGGGCACCCGCAAGCTCGTCAAAGAAGGTCTGCGGGCTGCACGTCAAAGCATCTGGAACCTGCGTGCGACCGGTGGTGAGGACAGCTTGCCCACACGGTTGTCCGCCCTGGCAAAGCGCTACCCGGTTGCAGGCAGGCAGCCCAGTGTGAGCATCGGCGGCGCCTTTCGCAAGCTGTCCGCCTCCCTGGAGGCGGAAGTTCTGCGCATCGCTCAGGAAAGCCTCTCGAACGCCGCCAGGCATTCCGGCGCTGCTGACGTCAGCGTGGCCCTCTTTTATCAGCCAGACAAGCTGGAGTTGACCGTGCGTGATGACGGACACGGCTTCCTGCTGCAGGGTGCCGAGCGCCTGGAAGGTCACTATGGCCTGCGCGGCATGCACGAACGGACGGCAGCCCTGGGCGGAGAGCTTATGATCGCAAGCAGCCCCGGGGAGGGAACCACTGTGTCGCTTGTGGTGCCGCTACCAAAGGAGACCGACAAGCTGTGAGCTCGATACGTGTTCTGGTCGTCGAAGATCACCACATGGTTCGTCAGGGGCTGCTTGCGCTGCTTGCGAGTGCTCCGGACATCGAAATTGCCGGGTCCGCCGCCGACGGCCTGGAAGCAATCAAGGTCTTTGCCGAGTCCTTGCCGGATGTCACCCTTATGGACCTGCAAATGCCCCGCATGGGTGGTGTGGATGCCATCGAACGTATCCGCGCAGGCAATCCGGCGGCCCGCTTCATCGTGCTAACTACCTTCGATGGGGACCAGGATATCTACCGGGCCATGCAGGCAGGTGCCAAGGCTTATCTTCTGAAAGGCATGGAGGTGGATGAACTGCTCGAGGCCATTCGTGCCGTTCATGCCGGAAAGGCGCGCGTTCCACCATCCATCGCAGAAAAGCTTGCCCAGCGCGTCGGCTCACAAGATCTGACTTCCCGGGAGCTCAGCGTGCTCGAACGCATCGTGGCCGGTCGCGCCAACAAAGAAATTGCCTCCGACCTCCACATCTCGGAAGCCACGGTGAAGTCGCATGTAAACAGCCTGCTCGGCAAGCTGGGTGTTGCCGATCGCACACACGCCGCAGTCGTCGCTCTTCAACGAGGTCTTGTTCACCTGCCCTAAGCGGATCGTGCCACTCTTATGCGAAAACTTGCCGTTCTGCTGCTGTTCACTCTCGGTCTTTGCATCTCTGCGGCTGCGCAGAGATCAACCAGCTGGCGAGCGGCAAAGCCTGAAGAACTCGAAGCTGCTCTGCCCGCGCGGGCTCGTGTCGAAAAGGAGCGGATCGAAACCGAGATGCGCACTGCCACTGGCATCGCTAACGACCGCGGCCAACTAATTGCCGCCGTTGTGCTCATCACCGCGGGCTACGCAGCGGATGGCAAATACTCGCATTACCTGCTCGTTCAGTCTCGGCTGACAATCGGCGACCGCAGCCTGGCTCCCGGCACCTACGTCGTGGGCTGGAAACATGCGGAAAACGGCTTGCAGGTGCACATCTTCGATGCCCTTTCCGGCACCGAAAGGATCACAACGCTGGCCACGCCCATCGCCAATCCGAAGCGCGTTGAAAGCTTCCGCATCTTTCCACCTTCGGAGAAGTCGATAATCCAGATAGGGCGTTACATGCTGCCGTACACCGTAGGCGAGTAAACGTTCTGTGTCAGCACGTCGTCCAGCCGTCTCCACGTAGCAGCTCAGAACTGATCAGCAGCGTCCCGGCGCTTCAAGCGCACGACTACAACCTTCGGGTAACAGCGGTAAGGTTACTTTAATTCTAATATGGTCCCACGTAGCACCAAGGGGCCATCTATGCGTTTCGGCATCGCTGTCGTGTCTGCACTTCTCCTCTGTTCGAGCGTTGGCGCATGGGCTGACACCTTTGACCCGGTCGGCGGTTCCGGCGGTGGCATCACCGGCACGGGCACCTTGACCGCCACCTACAATGGCAGCGGTCAATACACCATCACGGACATCTCCGGCGATGGCGTCACGGGTCTGATCGCGCCCGGTAAGTACCAGGGCAACGACAACCTTCTATTTCCCGGAAGCTCGCCGTCGCTCGACGGCCATGGGTTTGCGTTCACTGACGTGATGGGCGACATAGCCTACACCGTGGACATGTTCTCCTCCGGAAGCGGCTATTCTGCATGGATCACGGACCCCGATGGCTTGGTGCCGCAGGCAGTTGACGTCACGTTCTCCGTCAATCCGACGCCAACCAGCGCCTCCTCGCTTGTCTTCCGGCAACTAGCGGCGTTGTCCCCGGGCGACACGGAGACATTTGGGTTCTCCTTCGCCCAGACCGCAGCACAGACCCCGGAACCAACGAGCTTTGCGCTGCTGGGGACCGGCTTTCTCGGAGTGGCTGGCCTGTTGCGTCGGCGCCGCCGATAATCCCCTTGCCTGCTACTAGCCCCGGCTTCTGTCGGGGCTTTTGTGTCTGAATTTCGCGGCCAAAACTGGTGATGATGGGACGGAGCACCCTTGCGTGCGCGAAGCACATCCGAGGGAGAATCCGCGACGGCGCGGCTATCGGAGACATGCATGAACGGATGGAAGCAACGAGGGGCCCTGATGGCTTCGCTGGGTCGAT
>CAXTGN010000436.1:0-4748 GCA_964243455.1 uncultured Acidobacteriaceae bacterium | reverse complement strand
CTCTGTCATCGAACGAGCCGCCACCTCCGGCCTGCGCGTGCAAACCCTGGGCAGCGGCCTGGCCCACGAACAAGCCCCCGCCGCAGGCACCATGGTCCCGTCAGGGACCGAGGTAGTCGTCCGTTTCAGCCGCTAGGCTGCTTACGTACACTGGCCCTCATGCAGTGGCACGAAGCCGTTCAATCTGTCCGCACGCTCGCCACGGGCGGCCGTGCCGACATTCTCATCCGTGACGTCCAGTACGACTCCCGTCGCGTCCACGCCGGTGACGCCTTTGTCGCCATGCAGGGTGGCACCTCGGACGGCAATCGCTTCATCGACAAAGCTCTTCAGCTTGGCGCTTCGGCTATCCTCACCGACTCCCCCGAGACCTTCGCCAATCTCAGGAAGAAGCAGCCCGAACTTGCCTGCGCGCGTGTAGCGAACGGCCGCCGCGCCCTCGCCGAGCTCGCCGCCGAGCTCTTCGGCCACCCCGAGCGTCAGCTCGCCCTCAGTGCTGTCACGGGCACCAACGGCAAGACCACCACAACCTTCCTCCTCGAGCAGCTGCTGGGAAGCGTCGGTCGCAGGAACATCCTTATCGGCACCGTAGAAACCCACGTCGCCGGCGAGGTCCGTTCCTCCGGACACACCACGCCCGAGTCGCGTGACATCCTCGCCCTCTTCCGTGATGGCATCGAGGCCGGCTGCACCGAAGCCATTATGGAGATGAGCTCCCACGCCCTCGAGCAGGAGCGCGTCTGGGGCCTGCCCGTCGACGTGGCGCTCTTCACCAATCTCACGCAGGACCACCTCGACTTCCACGGCACCATGGAGGCCTACGCCGCCGCCAAAGCCCGCCTCTTCGCCGGCGTCGGTGCGCCCGCACCCCGCGTCGCCGTCATCAACCAGGACGCTCCCTTCGCCAGTGACATGGTCCACGCCTTTGCCGGCCCGTTCCTCATGACCTATGGCCTGGGCCCCTACGGCACGCACCGCGCCGAAGATCTCCATCTCAATCTGGGCGACACCCGCTTCACCTTCGTCACGCCCGCAGGCGGTGTCCCCATCCACTCGCCTTTGAGCGGCCGCGTCAACGTCGAAAACCTTCTCGCCGCCATGTGCGCCGCCTGGGCGCGCGGCCTCACGCTCGAGCAGATCGCCTCCGCCACGCCCCACCTTCGTCAGGTCCCCGGTCGTTTCGAGATCGTCCCCGGCTCCCGCGAAGCCGGCTTCACCGTCGTCGTCGACTACGCCCACACTGACGACGCCCTGCGCAATCTCCTCACGCTCGCCCGCGAGTCCGTCACCCCACAGGGCGGTCGGGTGATCACGCTTTTCGGCTGCGGCGGCGACCGCGACAAGACAAAGCGCCCAAAGATGGGCCGAGCCGCCGGCGAAGGCTCCGACCTAGTCGTTCTCACAAGCGACAACCCCCGCACCGAAGACCCGCAAGCCATCCTCGACGAGGCCGAAGCCGGCCTCCGCCCCACCGGCACCCCCTACCGCCGGGAACCCGATCGCCGCTCGGCCATAGCCCTGGCCCTGCACGAAGCCCGCCCCGGCGACATTGTCCTCCTCGCCGGCAAAGGCCACGAAAAGTACCAGATCACCGCCGAAGGCTCCCACCCCTTCGACGACGTCGCCGAAGCCCAACAGGTGCTTCAGGAACTTGCCAAGTAACACAAGCGCAGTTCTCAGGACCTATCCCGTGTCAGCGTGTGCGCTCGCCAACATCGATTCGGTTACCATCGGGGTCCGCGAAGACAAAGGCGTCTTGACCGTATTCCTGAGGACGCAGGGCCTTTATGATCGGGCTCCTGACGGCTGCAAAGCGGCATACAGGGTAGCCACGTCGTCCACAAACATGTGCATGACGTTCCTGCTCGACGAGCGATGTTCCGGTTCCAGGCTGAGATGCAGCTCAGCCTCATCTTTCTTCAGAACCATGAAGCCTACGGGACTTCCATTCTCAAAGACCTTCTTGAAGCCGAGCACATACGAATAAAATTCGTAGGCTGCGTGGATGTCGCGTACACCAAGGCACGGTGCAATGCGACCGAACCTGACAGGCAGGGTGCCTTCGTTACTCATTCGTTCTCTCCGAGAGAGCATGCGGCGGTGCGCATGCTCGAATAGGAGCGGTGTCCTTCCTGCAACGATACATCGTTCTAGGCTTGGGCTGCTCTGCGGGAGTGCCGCCACTTTGGGCAACGCCCTTCAGGCTCTGTAGAGTGTGGTGCAACCTGAGATTGAGCAAATGGTGGAAGAAAGATCCGGGGAGGAAACCGACGAGGAGGATGCTGGTGGACCGCAGAACCCCTCCGTGCACTTTGATCGGCAGCTTGCGATTCTAAGAAGGCGGCAAGAACTGGATCACTTGACCATTCGGCTACAAAAGTCTCTTTAGTAGCCGAAGCATCGGGGGCAAGGGAACACGTTCTTCAGTTCGCTCTGAATCAAACCTTCACCCGGCCGGTTAGTCCTGCTAATCGCCAAGTGTTGACTTACCCACTTGCTCCTCCCTTACCCCCAACCGCTAAGCTAGTCTCATGACCTTCACCCTCGGCCAGATCGCCGACCTCCTTCACGCCGAAGGCGACTTCACCACGGCTGCCGAGGCCACGGGCTATTCGATCGACTCCCGCACCCTCGCCGCCGGCGACCTCTTCTTCGCCGTGAGGGGCGAGCGCGTCGACGGCCACGACTACATCGAGACCGCCCTCGCTAACGGCGCGGTAGCCGCCGTCGTCAGCCAGCGCTGGCTGCCCCCACCCACCGTCGACCAGACCCGGCTCATCCGCGTCCCTGACGAGGACAGCGACTGCGTTCTCGGCGCGCTGCAATTGCTCGCTCACGCCACGCGCGAGCTCTGGGCCGCCAGTGGCGGCAAGCGCGTCGTGGGCATCACCGGCTCGGCAGGGAAGACCACCACCAAGGACTGCATCGCCCAGGTCCTCGCCACGCGCTTCGGCGTCCTCAAAACCGAAGGCAATCTCAACAATCACTTCGGCCTGCCCTTGCAGCTGCTCCGTCTACAGCCGGGGCACGACATCGCCGTCCTCGAGATGGGCATGAACCACGCCGGCGAGATCGCCGCGCTGGCCCGCATCGCGGAACCCGACTGGGCCGTCATCTCCAACGTCGCCGCCGTGCACACCGAGTTCTTCACTGCGGGCATTGAAGGCGTCGCCCTGGCCAAAAAGGAACTCGTCGACGCCCTTCCATCCAACGGCACAGCCTTCCTTAACGCCGACGACCCACGCGTCGCCCGCTTCGGTCTCGATCGCACGCATCCCGAGGCCAGAAACGTTCTCTACGGCACCGCCGATACCGCTCTCATCCGCGCCGTCGAGATCGAAGAGCTCGGCCTCGCCGGCACCCGGTTCCTCGTCAAAGCCGGCCCCGAGCAGCACACCGTTCACCTCGCCCTGCTCGGCCGCCACAACATCCTCAACGCCCTGGCGGCGATCGGCGTCGGCCTGGCCAGCGGCATTCCGCTCCGCACCTGCTGCGAAGCCCTGGAAGCGCTGCGCCCCACCGAAAAGCGTGGCTCGGTCGTCGAGCACAACGGCGCCCGCCTCATCAACGACTGCTACAACGCCAACCCCCTCGCCCTTAACGCCATGGTCGCCACCCTGGCCTCCACCCCTGCGCAACGCCGTATTCTTGTTGCCGGCGAGATGCTCGAGCTCGGCCCCGAAGGTCCCTTCCTGCATGCCGAGTGCGGCCGCGCCGCCGCCCTCGCCGGCATCGACGTCATTCTCGGCGTCCGTGGTCTCGCCCGCGAGCTCGCCGACGGAGCCGCTGACGCCGGCGCCCACGCCCTCTTTCTCGAAACCCCGGAAGATGCCGGCACCTGGCTCGGGGACCACCTCCGCCCCGGAGATCTCGTCCTCCTCAAAGCCTCCCGTGGCGTCCGCCTCGAACGCGCCCTCGAAGCCCTGCAACCTCAACCCACGCCACAAACGGTCGCCTGAACCGTCTCCGCCCTCTTTTCTCGCTTGTCATTCCCCGAACGGGGAACCTGCTTTTCGCCTTTCGTCGCCGCTCCCTTTCGCCTATGCCTCTGCAAAGGCACTCATGCCACCTCATCCTGGGCGATAAACTACGGGCAATGCCCACCCCCATGGGGGCAGCGCCCACGCCCCTCTCCGCAGCGAGCCTGTTGCTGTGCTCTGGGCTCTGAGCCCTGTCCCCTGTTCTGAGGCTCACGTTGCTTTACTGGCTGCTCTACCGCAAACTCTTCCCCTACTTCAGCATCTTTCGCATCTTCCGCTTTTATACGGTCCGTTGTGTCTTTGCCTCGCTCACCGCGCTGCTCATCGGCCTGCTCATCGGCCCCTGGCTCATTGGGCGGCTCCGCGACTTCCAGATTGGCCAGTACATCCGCGACGAAGGCCCGCAGCACCATCAGAAAAAGGGCGGCACGCCAACCATGGGCGGCGTGCTCATCTGCATCTCTATCATCGTTCCCACCCTGCTCTGGAGCGACCTTTTCCACCATCGCCTTTGCCGCCATCGGCTTCGCTGACGACTACATAAAAGTCGTCCACAAACGAAACCTGGGCCTCACCTCACGGCAGAAGCTCTTCTTCCAAATGGTCGCCAGCCTCGCCATCGCCGTCTCGCTTCTTGTGCTGCGCGCCCAGGGCTTCTACTCCACCCGCCTCGTCGTGCCGTTTTTCAAGCGTCTCCGCCCTGACCTCATCATTGGCAGCCTGCTGCACACGCATGCGTGGCCGCTGGCCTTCTTCCCGTTTGTATTT
>CAXTGN010000435.1:0-4794 GCA_964243455.1 uncultured Acidobacteriaceae bacterium | reverse complement strand
GCGACCGATAATTACATCAATGACCCAGCCCAGTACTACCGGACGAATACGGTGCAGTACGTCACAGGCGTCACCTACACTTTCAAGTAAAAGCACCCTCGCTGACCGACGCATGCGTGGGATGTTCTAATGGATTTGCGGGGTAGAACGCGTCGCAAGTGAGGCGCAGGAGTGCAGCTTGGTAGTGGGTTTGTTCGAAGGTGGGCGTTGGCGCCTGGGACGTTTGTTTGCGGGCGTGATCGCGCTCGGTTTCCTGATCAGCCTGAGTGCGCAAAGCCAGGTGCAGGTGCAACGCAAGGTGAGGCGTCCGCGCCGCGAGACCAATTCAAGTCGCCAGGCCCGTATTCAGCGGACGATTGAAGAAACCTACTCTCATCCCTGGGAGATCTTCGGTGGTGGCGGATTTCTGCGCTGGAGCAGCGGTGAGTACACTCAGAAGAACAACGAAGTGAGCTGGGTGGCCGGTACAAGCTATTTCCTTTCACCCAAGATATCCATCGTGGGCAACGCCCAGGGATCGTTCGGGAACGCTCATCCTCTACGCTTCAATCCCGCAGCCGCGCCGCTGGGAGATCCCCAGATCAACGAGTACTTCTTCACTGGCGGCGCCAATTACCGCTTCTACGCCAAAGAAAAGGTCGCGGTCAGCGTACAGGGGACCGGAGGCATCGCCTGGGGCGTTTTCTCCAGCGGATCGCCGGTCAGCTATTCCGCCCCGCAGATCGGTCTGTGGAACGATGGGTTTCGTCCAGCTTTCACCGTCAGCGTGAACGCTGATTACAACTTTTACCCCAATCTCGCTTTTCGTTTCGCACCCACCTATGTGGGAACGACGTTCGGCGGGCAGGTGCAGAACAATCTGGGATTCAATGCGGGGATCGTGTACCGTTTTGGAGCAAAGAAGTAGATCCGCTTGGGGGGCTCCGTGTCCAAAGGTTGGGAATCCAAAAACATTGAGGAACAGCAGGCCGAGGCTGCCCTGCCATGGTGCTCAGCGCCTCCGGAGGACGCTGCATTTGCCAGGGAAGAGGCTGGGCGGAAGAGACGCATCCAGGAGCTCGAACTCCAGCGTGAGCGCGTGCTGAGTGAGCAAACCTCCAGTCCACACCGCCGGGGCGCACTGCAATCGGCGCTGGCGACGATCGAGTACGAACTGCAACTGCTCGGTCGGGCGATCAAGCTATAACGCTGACGTATATGCGCTAAGCCCGGGTGAAGCGATCCAGCCGAAAGCCCGGGTAGTGTGCCTCGTACTGCAACTGCAACATGGGTTCGTCTCGCAGAACCTGGTGCACGGCATCACCCTCCTGGCGATGGTCGGCGGATCGCCCCAGCCAATGGCTTGCAAGGACTGTCGTTCCAGAGGGCATCCGGCCAACAAGGTTTTGGACCAGCCTGCGCCATGAACGCTGCTTGAAGTAGTAGCCAATTTCGCTCAGGATGACGAGATCGTAGTCGTCCATGGGCGTCTTCTCATCCAGGGCCGCGCACGAAAACTGGACCCGCGGAAGGCTGGCGCAGCGCTCGCGGGCGTGAGCCACGGCTGTCACGGAGAAATCGAACGCTGTCACTGTGTCGCACAGGTCCGCGAGCTGTACGGTGAGAGTCCCGATCGAGCAGCCGGGTTCCAGGGCGTGACGATAGCGCCGATGAGCCAACGCGGCGATGATCTTTTCGAACCGACCCTGTTCGTACTCGCTTTGTGTGAAATTCCACGGATCAGCCCGCTGCTTGTAGCGATCCTCAAAGAACTCCGGTCCTGTCTTGTTGCGGAAGATGTGGGCCTTCAGGGTGTGCGTGCGAGCACGTACGGGTTGGCCTGCGCCGTGGGAGTGATCAGCACAGTTTGGATTTCCACGTGCGGAGGCCGGGTAGCTGCCCAGACGATCGTTTCCGCGATGTCATCTGGGGTCAGAGGATCGAGCCCTGCATATACCTTTTTGGCACGGTCGGCGTCTCCGTGGAAGCGCACATTGCTGAACTCGGTCTCCACGAGACCGGGATCTATAGAAGTAACGCGAATCGGCGTGCCATTCAGGTCGATCCGAAGGCCATCGGAGATGCTGCGTTCGGCCGCTTTGGTGGCGCAATACACGTGGCCGTTGGGATAGGTCATGTGCCCGGCGATCGATCCCAGGCTGATGATGTGGCCCCGGCCGCGCCTTACCATGCCCGGGACGACCGTCCTCGTCACATACAGAAGGCCTTTGACGTTCGTATCGATCATCTCTTCCCAGTTTTGAACATCGTCCTCCCACAGCTTGGTAAGGCCACGGCTCAAACCGGCGTTGTTGACGAGAATATCGATCTGACCCCAAGCGTCGGGCAGTGTGTTGATCGTTCCCTCCACCTCATCGCGATCCTGCACATCCAGTTCGAAGCTGAAGACATCCGCCGCGCCGAGGTCACGCAGTTCGGCCTCGGTGGCCTGCAGCTTATCTAAGCGACGAGCACAAAGGAGCAACCGAGCGCCATGCGAGGCGAAGGCCCGCGCCGTTGATTCGCCGATGCCGGAGCTCGCACCCGTGATGAAAACGACTTTTTCTTTCAGTACCTCGGCCACGGCGACCATTTCCTCCGGTTCATCAGATATGCGTTTTGAGATGCACCCGGCACGCACAAAGGCCGCGATTGGGTACGCGGCCTTTGTGTGATACCAACGGTTCATAACCGCTGAGGTCAATTACTGCGCTGTACCTGTAGCTGCGGCAGGACCAGCCGTGGTCTGCACACCGATGGCATTGCCCGAAACAATGAGCTCCACACGACGGTTTTGCGCACGGCCTGCTGCGCTTCCGTTGTCTGCGGCAAAGTTCGTCGCTCCAAACCCGGTTGCGGTCGTGTTGTCCTGCGGGACACCATTGTTCACCATGAAGTCGCGAACGGCGTCAGCACGATTTTCGCTGAGCTTCTGGTTGCTGGCTGGCGATCCCACCGCGTCCGTGTAGCCCTCGACCTGGACCTTCAAGCCCGGGTAGAGCTCCAGGATGGTGGCAACCTTGGCAAGCGACACCTGCGTGTTGGACTTCAGCGTGTACTTGCCCGTGTCGAAGAGCACGTCACTCAGATTGACCACCAGCCCGCGCGGTGTTTCCGTCGTTTGCAGTACGGCGTTCAACTGGGCCAGCAGCTTGGCGCGTAGTGCTTCTACACTTTGCTGCGCTTCCTGGGCCTTGCGGTCCGAATCAGCCGCCTGCGCACGGGCGTTTGCGGCATCGGCGTCCGCTTTGGCTCGTTGTGCATCCGCCTGGGCGCGTTGCGCGGCTTCGCGATCAGCGGCAGCCTGCGATTCCGCAGCCTGCAACTGGGCCTGTTGGGCCTGCTGCTGGGCTGCCACCTTAGCGTCCTGAGCCTGCTGCTGGCGCTCATTGGCCTGCTTGCGCAACGTTGTCAGCCGGGCGTCTTCGGCGCGCTGGACAGCCTGGCGCGCATCCGTGAACTCCATCTTCACGTCGCGGTGCTTCTTGCCGTCCTGGATTTGCTGGGCGTTGGTGATGTCTACCTGGACCTCCTGCATGATGTCCGGCGCATACTTGTCCGCGCCGGCGTTCTGCGCGATACGCTGGGCGTTGTAGGCCTCATACAACGCGAGAGGGGTGCGCTCGCGATCGGTGATCGGACCGGGGTTCGACTTGCGGCCTTCGGTGTTGGCGTAAAGACCCTTCGGCAGCAAGGTGTAATGCACGTTCACCGTTTGCAGCACACCGGTGGTGTCCTTGCGAAAAACGTTCTGGAGCACGATCACGTCAGAGGGTGTGGAAACAGCGTAGTAGGGCTCCGCGGTGACAATCATGCCAAAACTTTGAAAGCCGCAGGTCACGTCCAGCGACGCTTTGTTTCCCGCCAATTCGAGCTCCCCAAGGTTCTGGGGGCGGCCATCAGCCGAGATGGCCCACAGCACGTAGGTCAGGTACTCCGGACCGTAACCGTTGGCGGGGGACATGCCTTCGAACTTGACGGAGATGTTGGTCTTCCCGGTCTTTGAATCGACCTTGGCTTCCCCGTGCGCTTTTTGCATGAGGTTCGTGCCTTCAAAGCCCACCGTCGTCGAACCCGAGCGGTTCAGGTAGTTCACCGCATCCAGGTCACGTTGCACCACCTTGACGTGGTAGACATAGGTGCCATTTTCGCTCTGGGCTATCACATCGGCAGAACGCGCGCCAGGGGCGATGGCGGTGGGGTTGGCTTCCTGCGCGTTAACGGGCAGGGCAAGAGTGAGGGTCATAGCAGCCGCAGGCAGAACAGCGGCAGCTCGCTTCCAGGCGTCGTACATTTCTTCTCCTTGGGAGCGAGCGCCAGGGGGCTCCGCTCCTCTACGCCATTGCGGGCGTTTCAAAGAGTTCGGATGCCCCGCTTTTCTGAAAGGTAGCCCTCTTTTGCGTACGGAAACAGGCCATCGGTAACACTTTGGTCCTTGCCGAGTAACGCTTATAGGGCAGAAACTTACCGTTCCTACAGAGGAAGGACTCAAGCGCCGGCAGGTCGGCGTTGTGCTCCGCACGAAGGGCGACAGGCAGTCTAATGGAGGGCGAGACTACCAAGCCCTTTTGTAACAGTGAAGTGCCCAAACAAAGCGCGAGTTATTGTCCGAGGATTGCGGTTCCGGCGAGCTCCATCGAGTGTTCGATCCGCTCCTTCCACTCGGCGGGGCCGGTGGTATGAACGCTGGTGCCGTGGCTGTCGACGGCCACCGTCACCGGCATGTCCAGCACCTCGAACTCGTAGATGGCTTCCATGCCGAGGTCCTCGAAGGCAAGCAGCGTGGAGTGCTTGATGGCCTTGGACACGAGATAG
>CAXTGN010000434.1:0-4816 GCA_964243455.1 uncultured Acidobacteriaceae bacterium | reverse complement strand
ATCGTCGATCGCTCTGAACATGGTGAGCACTGAAGAGTTCCGAATGAGAAGACGCATCCTCGCGGTCATCGTGCTGTTTCAGACAACGACCGAGTCTTCCGTCAGCTACCGAAGCCTGATGCAGGCGGCTGAAGCGGTCCCCACCGATGCCCTCGATCTCGCTGTCGTTGTGCAGGACAACACGCCTGGTTCCGTTGCGCCGACGGAGCTTCCAGCCCATGTTCGCTTCTTTGCCGACGGCAGCAATCGTGGCCTGGCGAGTGCCTATAACCGTGCCCTGGAGATCGCCGCAGAAGAAAGATATGACTGGCTTTTGACGTTGGATCAGGATACGGAGCTTCCGCGGAATACGTTCGGCGAGTTGCTCAAATCCATCGACGTGGTTGGGGAACGCCCGGAGATCGGCGCGATCGTTCCGCAGATCCGAGCCGGCGGCCGCATTGTCTCGCCGCATTATTTCGCAGGGAACGCGTGGCCACGCTTCTTCCCGGCCGGCTACACCGGTGTTCCGCCCGAGACCGTTTTCGCGTTCAACTCCGGCTCGCTATTAAGGGTTACTGCGCTTCGCCAGCTTGGCGGGTACTCTCCCTGGTTCTGGCTCGACGCCAGCGACTTATCGCTGTACCGGGAGTTAAGCCGGTATGGCAAACGCGTGTATGTCGCCGGTTCGCTCGAACTTCAGCATGACTTCTCCATATTGCATATGCAGGAGCAGGTATCGCCCGAACGCTACCGCTCCCTGCTGCTTGCGGAGTCGGCGTTCTGGGATCTGCACATGAGTGGACCTGCCGGGTTAGAGCGCACGCTGCGTCTGCTGGGGCGGCTGGCCAAGCATCTTCGTCGCCGGGATGCCCCGGAGCTGCGCCGGTTGACTTTGCAGCAACTCGGCAAGCGCGTGTTTCGCTCGCGCAAGTATCGGATTGCCCTCTGGAGAGAGGAAACCGCCAAACGATTGGGAACAACCGTAGAGAGCAAGCCGCAGACGGAGCGTCCCAAGGTCTCCGTGTGCATGGCCGCATATAACGGCGAACGCCACATTGAGACTCAACTGCGTACCATCCTGCCCCAGCTCGGTCCAGAGGACGAGGTGGTCATCGTGGAAGATGTTTCGCGAGACCGGACGCTTGAGATTCTCCGCAAGATGCAGCGAGAGGCCAGCGACGACCCTTCCTCGCCGCGCGTGTTGCTGATTCAACATGGGGCTAACCGTGGTGTCGTGCGCACGTTTGAGGAGGCTCTACGCAATGCAACGGGCGACATCCTGTTTCTTTCCGACGACGACGATCTTTGGGCGCTCGACAAGGTGCGAAAGGTGCTCCAGGTTTTCGCGGAGCAACCGGAGACGCGAGTGGTCTGCACGGGGCTCGCGATGATCGATGACCAGGATCAGCCGCTACAGGACCAGGGGTACATGCAGCATCGGCGCTTCACAACGGGCCTCTTCGCGAACCTGATGCATAACCAATACCAGGGGTCGGCCATGGCGTTCCGGTCCTCGCTGTTGCGGTACGTCCTGCCCTTTCCAACAGGCCGGCTCTTTCTGCATGACGCCTGGATCGGCGCACGGAATACTCTGACCGGCGGGGGTACAGCGTATCTTGATGAACCGTTGCTGCTGTACCGGCGACACACCGGGAATTACAGTCGGCGTTTCAACCGCTGGAAACAGCTTAGGCTTCGCCTGGAGTTCCTCGGCGCGCATGTCTGGCATGCCCTGTTCAAAGAGTTGTGAGGACTGCTTCAAGCGCTGTCGGCTTCATAGCAAACAGCAGATTCCTTCGCTGCGCTACGGAATGACAAATGGGAACTGGTTGACTGAAACGCCGAGGGTGTGGCAGCACCTAGGACGGAAGCACGCGTAGATCGCCGCCTGTCATCTCTGCCGGAAGCTCCAGGCCGAGCAGCGCGAGGATGGTCGGCGAGATGTCGCGCAGCGTTCCGCCCTCGCGCACGCCGAGCTTCTTTCCCTGCTCTGTCACCAGAATGAACGGCACAGGATTCGTGGTGTGGGCCGTGTGCGGTCCACCGGAGACAGGATCGATGAGAAGCTCCGCGTTGCCATGGTCAGCGGTAATCATCCAACTCGCCCTCGCGGCGCGCACAGCATTGTAGACACGCTCCAACTGGGCATCGACAGCTTCCACGGCCTTCACCGTGGGCTCGATCTTTCCTGAATGCCCGACCATGTCCGCATTGGCGAAGTTGACGATGACGACGTCGAAGGCACGGTCGCCCAGCGAACGTTCCACGATATCGCCGATGCCCTCGGCCGACATCTCTGGTGCGAGATCGTACGTGGCGACCTTTTTCGATTGCACCAGCTCGCGGTCTTCGCCGGAGAACGGCGTCTCGATGCCACCGTTGAAGAAGTAGGTCACGTGCGCGTATTTCTCCGTCTCGGCGACGCGCAGGTTGCGCAGATCGTGACGAGACATGACGTTGGCGAGCAGGTTGTCCATGCTCTCCGGCGGGATGATCACGGGCAGCTTGAACTGTTTGTCGTACTGCGTCATGGTCACGAAGAGGAGATCGGAGGGTACATCCTCGCGCGGGATCTCCAATTCCAGCTCGGCTGCCTTGGGCAAGTCGATGCCGCCGTTGTTTGTCAGGCCGCTGCGCCGTGCCAGCACGCGGGTGATCTGCCGCACACGGTCCGCGCGATAGTTGAAGCAGATGACAGCATCGCGATCGGCGATGCGCGCGATCGGCTCGCCTTGCTTGTCGAGGCAGACAAAGGGCTCGATGAATTCATCCGTGATGCCGTTGTTATAGCTCTCACGCACACGCTCGATGGCGTCATGGTAGGCACCACCTTCGGCCTGCCCTTTCACCATGGCGTTGAACGCCTTATGCTCACGGTCCCACCGCATATCGCGGTCCATGGCGAAGTAGCGCCCGCTTACGCTACCGAGTTTGCCGACGCCATACTCGACAAAGCGTGCTTCGAGCTCCTCGAGGTAGCGCACACCAGAGGTGGGCAGCGTGTCGCGGCCATCCATGAAGGCGTGCACATACACGCGGGTAAGGCCGCGCATGGCTGTCATGCGCAACAGCGCGTGGAGATGCCGCTGATGCGAGTGGACGCCGCCATCGGAGACGAGCCCGATGAGGTGCAGGGCGCGATCGTCCTCCGCGGCATGCTCCATGGTTGTGACGA
Source organism: uncultured Acidobacteriaceae bacterium (assembly GCA_964243455.1). Lineage (GTDB taxonomy): Bacteria > Acidobacteriota > Terriglobia > Terriglobales > Acidobacteriaceae > Granulicella. The sequence goes on along the minus strand of CAXTGN010000434.1, from coordinate 1,659 downwards.
TCGTGGGGTCGGTGAAGAACTCGCCGGTGGCGATGGCGGCGTCAATGCGCGTGATGTCCATGCGGACCACCCGGCCGGCACCGAGGTTCAAGTGACCGACCTCGGAGTTCCCCATCTGTCCATCCGGCAAGCCGACGTATTGCTCGCTGGCCCGAATCAATGTGTTGGGATACTCGCGCAGAAGCTTGTCGTAGGTTGGCTTGCGTGCGAGCGCGATGGCATTGCCATGCGTCTCGGCACGGTAGCCCCAGCCGTCAAGAATGGTTAAGAGAACTGGTCCGTTCTTTCTCATCCTTGCTAGCTTACCGGCTTAGCCCGTGTGACGGCGTTAGGCCACAAGGTCAAAGAACTTAGTGTGGCCGCTGTATGGTTTGACCAAGTTTGCGCATCGGAGCCCGCCAGGACTCGAAGCTGCGCCTCCCGGAGAAACGATGGATCACGTCAGCAGAAGGCAAATGATTACCTCAGGCCTCACAGCCCTGGCAGCCCCGGTAGCCCTGGGCATGCAAGCCGAAGGTCAACAGATGAAAGTGGACGCCTCCGAAGAATTCGCCGTTCGTAAGGGTGAGAGCCGCGGCGAAGGCCCCTGGCTCGTGCAGGGACAAAAGGCCTTCTCGGTCAAAGTCGCGGCCGCCGATGTCGGACGGCGTTACTCCGTACTTGAAATCCACACACCGCCGGGCCGGGGGCCGGATCTGCATGTTCACCTTGCCCAGAACGAGTTCATCTACGTCACCGGCGGACGGATTGGAATCCAGTGCGGATCCGATCGCCACACCCTCGGAGCGGGCGATTCCATCATGGCACCGCTAGGCGTGCCTCATGCGTTTGTGACGCTCGGATCCGAGCCGGCAACGATGCTCATCCTCTTTGACCCTGCCGGCGATATGGAGAAATTCTTCGCCGATTACGCGCCCCTCGTTGACCATGACGGTCCACCCGACATGAAGCGGCTGAACGAGGCGTACACGAACCATGGGATGAAGCTCCTCGGGCCCCCTCTGCACGCTTCGTCCTTCAACGCCTGAGGATGAGCACCCGATCTACTCCGCGCAGTTCACGGCTGTGCGTCCGAGAAACACCGCCGCGCCGCCGAGTTCTTCTTCGATGCGGAGGAGTTGGTTGTACTTAGCGATGCGATCCGTGCGCGATGCCGATCCGGTCTTGATCTGGCCGGCGCCTGTGCCCACGGCCAGGTCGGCGATGAAGGTGTCTTCGGTCTCGCCGGAGCGGTGGGAGATGATCGCGGTGTAGCCGTTGCGGCGCGCGAGTTCGATCGCGTCCAGCGTCTCGGAGACGGTGCCGATCTGGTTGACCTTGACCAGAATGGAGTTCGCGACACCTTCGTCGATGCCGCGCTGCAGCATCTTTGTGTTGGTGACGAAGAGGTCGTCGCCAACGAGTTGGACCTTGCGACCGATCTTTTCGGTCAGCAGACGCCAGCCCGTCCAGTCGTTTTCGTCCAGGCCGTCCTCCAGGGAGACGATGGGATACTGCCGCGTCCAACTCTCCCAATAGCTGGCCATCTGCTCGGAGGTTTTCTCGCTCTTGTCTGACTTGTGGAAGACGTAGCGGCCTTTGCTCTTGTCGAAGAAGGAGCTCGCGGCCGGATCGAGCGCGATGCCGATCTCCTCGCCCGCTTTGTAGCCTGCGAGTTCG
>CAXTGN010000433.1:0-4829 GCA_964243455.1 uncultured Acidobacteriaceae bacterium | reverse complement strand
GAGATGTCGGCTGGAACTTTGCGCGATCCGGAGGCGTCCAAGAAGGCGTTGAGCCTCATACCCCTGGGGCGCGCCGCCGAGCCGGAAGAGATTGCCGGGCCGATTGTGTTTCTGTGCACGCCGTGGGCAGGTTTCATCTCGGGCGAGATCTGGAATTTGAATGGCGGCGCCGTGCTGGTGGGGTGAATGAGGCGTCCAACGCATGGATAGGGCGGTGTGCGTGAGCAAGGCAGGAAAAAGTACGTGGCTGGCAGCTTTGGCTTTCTTGATCACCGGGGCATCCTGCCTGAATGCCCAGGTGGCTCCCCCGGCTTCCGCTGCGCCCGCTGCCGAACAGGCGCGGGGCCGGGCGTTGCTGGATGGGGTGGTTCAGGCGCTGGGTGGCGAGAAGTGGGTTCATCGCGGTACCGAGCGCCTGGAGGGCAAAGGGGCGACGTTTTACAAGAGCGCGCCAAACCCCTATGAGACGCAGTTTGAGGAGTATCTGCGGCTGCAGCCCTTCGGCGAGCGGGTCGTGATCGTCTCGAAGATGGGCATCTTCATCCCGACCAGCAAGCGCGATGTGGCGGAAGTCTGGACGCAGGACAGCGGCTTTGAAGTGACCTTTCGCGGGCGCAAAGAACTGCCAAAGGTCGATATAGAAGATTTTCAGCGCCGCCGCCGCCATACGCTGGACGTGGTCGTGCAGGATTGGTTGAAGCGGCCCGACACCCTGGTGACCTTTGAAGGCACGGTCATGGACGATCGCCGGCTGGTGGATAAGGTAAGCATTCTGACCGGTGATAACGATGCGGTCACGCTGGCGCTGGACGAGGAGACCCATCTCCCGCGCAGCCGCAGCTTCCAGTGGCGAAACCCTACGTATAAGGATTTCGACACGGATGTGGAGCGGTACGACGATTGGCAGCCCGAAGAGGGCATCATGACTTCCTTGACGATCACGCGGTACCGCAATGGCGACATGGTGAGCCAGCGCTTTATGACCAAGGTGCAGTATGGTCTGCCGTTCTCGCCGGATCTGTTTGACCCGGATCGCCCCCTGAACAAGAAGTAGAGGGGGCTGGTATTCTGGGCCGGCTATGAGTGATCACCAAACGGCAAGTGCCGTACAGGAGAAGCCTTTGTCCCATGAGGCTCAGGACGCGCCCAAGCGCACGCTCGACATCACCGAGATCATGGCGATTTTGCCGCATCGCTATCCGTTTCTGCTGATCGATCGCGTGATCGATATGGAGCGCAAGCAGCGGATTGTGGCCATCAAGAACGTCACGGCGAATGAACCGCAGTTCACGGGGCATTTTCCTGACTTTCCGATCATGCCCGGCGTGATGACGATCGAAGCCATGGCGCAGGCCGGTGGTGCGCTGCTGCTGACCGAAGTGCCCGATCGCGATAGCAAGCTGATGGTCTTCACCGGCATCGACAAGGCGAGCTTCCGGAGACAGATTGTGCCCGGAGATCAGCTGCGCATCGAGGTGACTGTGCTGAACTGGCGTTCGCGCGTGGTGAAGATGCAGGGCACCTGCACCGTGGATGGCGCTGTAGCTGCGGAGGCGGTGATCACCTGCATGCTGGTACCGCGTCCGCAGAAAACAAAGGCGCAGTAGGGGCATCCTGATGGCGAGCGCGGAACGGAAGACGCCGGAACGGAGCATGTCAGGGGCAGAGATCCACGCGCTGGCTGTTGTGGCTGAAGGTGCGGTGGTTCCCGCAAGCTGCTCGATCGGTCCGTTCTGCACGGTGGGTGCGCACGTCGTTCTGGGTGAAGGATGCACGCTGGTGTCGCACGTGGTGCTGGACGGCCACACGACGCTTGCGGAAGGTGTGCAAGTGTATCCATTCGCCGCGGTCGGAATCTCGCCGCAGGACCTGAAGTACAAGGGCGAGCCTACCCGTTGTGAGATCGGTGCGCGAACGGTCATCCGAGAGTCGGTCACGATCTCGCGCGGGACCGGGGGTGGCGGGGGCGTGACACGTGTGGGCAGCGATTGCCTGATCATGGCGTACGTGCACATCGGTCACGATTGCCAGATTGGTGAAGGCGTCATCCTGGCCAATGCCGCAACGCTGGCCGGTCATGTCACGGTGGAAGATTTCGCCAGTGTCGGCGCATTGAATCCCGTGCATCAGTACTGCACGATCGGTAGATATGCCTACATCGGCGGCGGTACGACGATCACCCAGGATGTACTGCCGTACTCGCTGACCAGCGTCCGGCGGGAGAACCGCGCTTTTGGCCTGAACAAGGTAGGGTTGGAACGGCGAGGCTTCACGCCGGACGAAGTGCAACAGCTGCGGGCGGCCTATCGTCTGCTGCAGATGTCGCACCTGAACACCACGCAGGCTCTGGAGGCGATCCGGGAGAAGGTCGCGAGCGGCGAGTTCGGCGCGCGTGTGGCGTACCTGGCAGAGTTCATCGCGAAGAGCGAGCGCGGTGTGATCAAGTAGCGCTTATGAGTGATCCCTCAATTTTGGGCCTCATTGCCGGCAACGGACGCTTTCCTTTCCTCTTGCTGGAAGCTGCGCGTACGCAAGGGCTGCGCGTTGTTGTCGCGGCCATCAAGGAAGAGACCGATCCCGAGATGAACGAGTGTGCCCTGCGCGACCCTCTGGGCGTGCGGGTGCACTGGCTTTCCCTGGGGGAGCTGTCGCGCTTGATCGAGACGTTTCACACTGAGGGCGTGGCGCGCGCGGTGATGGCCGGTCAGGTGAAGCACAAAAGCATCTTCTCGAGCATTCGGCCCGACTGGCGGCTGGCCAAGCTGCTGCTGCACCTGCATACCCGGAACACCGATATGCTGCTGGGCGCCGTGGCCAAGGTGCTGGAGGATGAGGGAATTACGCTGATGTCTTCGACGGCGTTTCTGGAGCCGATGCTTGCCCCCGAAGGCACCCTGACGCAGCGGGAGCCCGATGCGGCCGAGCGTGAAAACATCCGTTACGGCCTGGAGATCGCGCGGGGCATCGCGAGCTTCGATCTTGGGCAAACCGTGGTGATTGCGGCTGGCGCATGTGTCGCGGTAGAAGCGATGGAGGGAACCGACGCCACCATTGCGCGTGCGGGCGAGCTGATGCGCAGCCTGGATGCCGAGGCAAGCACACTGGGGCGCGGACTCACCGTGGTTAAGGTCGCCAAGCCGAAGCAGGATATGCGCTTCGATGTTCCCATTGCGGGCTTGCCGACGGTTCTCGCCATGCAGGCCGCCGGAGCCACATGTCTTTGCGTCGAGGCAGGCCGGACGTTGCTCTTCGATCGGGAGGGCATGGTCCGGGCTGCGGAAGAGGCGGGTATCGCCATTGTGGGCGTCGGGCTCGGCTCAGGTAGATAAGCTTTACGGGCGAGGGTGAATCTGCCCGCCATAGGCACAGTGGCAGATGCACTTAGGCGTAGGATGAGGTCACGGCGCGCCAAGAACGTCCCTCCTGCGCGCCGAAGGAGTTTTTACGATGCTTCTGAGACGCACGATGCACACTGTTGCCGCTGGCCTTGCCGCAATCTCACTGGCTGTGCCTGCTGGGACCGCCTTCGCCGCCGCAGCAGATATGCCGCCCGTGGGCGCCGCCGCCCCGAACTTCACGTTGCCCTCGCAGGAAAACGCGCCTGTGAGCCTGACCGATTACAAAGGCAAGTGGGTGGTCCTGTACTTCTACCCGAAGGATCAAACTTCGGGATGCTCCCTGGAAGCGCATAACTTCCAGCGGGATCTCACAAAGTACCAAGCGCTGAACGCGGTGGTTCTGGGCGTGTCGATGGACACTGTGAATAGCCACAAGCAGTGGTGCACCAAAGACTCGTTCACCTTCAAGATGCTGGCCGATCCCGACCATAAGGCGATCGATGCTTATGGGGTTCCGGTCAAACAGGTCTCGATCAACGGAACTCCCATGAGCATTGCCATGCGCGACACTTTTCTTATCTCGCCGGACGGCAAAATCGTCAAGATGTGGGAGGTCAAAGACATCGCCAGCCACAGCGCCGATGTGCTTGCCGTGCTGCAAGGCATGAAGTAGCCTGACGCTGTTTGCTGGTGAATGCCCGCGCCTTCGGCGCGGGCATTTCCATGGCAGGGCAGCTCAGGGCTGGCTAGGGCTCAGGGCTGTTTACATAGCTCAGGGCTGTTTACGTGGCTCAGGCTGCTTACTTCGCAGACTTCGCCGAGGTCTTCTTGGAAGCAGACTTCTTGGAAGACGTCTTCTTCGTTGCAGTCTTCTTGGCGGATGTCTTTTTTGCCGTGGTCTTCTTGGCCGCGGTCTTCTTAGTCGGTGCCGTTTTCTTCGCTGCGGTTTTCTTCGCTGCGGTTTTCTTCACGGCTGTCTTCTTGCCTGCGGCCTTCTTTGCCGTGGATTTTGTTTCGGCTGATTTCTTCGTTGCCAAGTTCGTACCTCTCGCTGTGATTTGTTTGCTGCCACTGCCCTTTTTGCTTGCTGTCCCTTTCGAGACAGCCCTGTCTCGCAAAGTCCGGCCGGACTTTGCAGAGAAACTCGAGATCTTCTTCGCCGCACTCTTTTTTGAGGCTGCTTTTGCGGGCGCGGTCTTCTTCTCCGCGCTCTTCCTGGCGGCCTTCGCTCCAGCTTTGCCTGATCCGGTGCTCTTCACGGCTGGCTTCTTAGCGGGTGTCTTGCCTGCGCTGCTTTTTACGGGGGCTTGCTTTTTCGTCGCCGGTCGGGGAGCGACCTTCTTCTCCGCGGCGTTCGCTTTGCGGAGCCTGGCATCGTCTGAAGACGAACGAAGGGAGTCGCCCACCGTGGGCTCGGCCTCATCGCGCTGAGGAAGACGGGAGAGCGCATCGGGTGGGTCGTATGGGTCCACAGGCGAGTTCGGCATGGCA
>CAXTGN010000432.1:0-4837 GCA_964243455.1 uncultured Acidobacteriaceae bacterium | reverse complement strand
CCCGTTGGAGGCTGTCGCCAGGCAGCCCGTGAGGACCGTCAGGCCCGCAAGAGCGCAGACGGCCAGCGTGAGGCTGAGCAGGCCACCGACCCGGCGACGGCGCAGGCACAGCGGACCGAACAGGCCCAGGAGAGCGAGGGAAACCGCCGAGCCGAGCGCCAGCGGCGTTTGCATCAGACCGTCCCGGCCTCGCTTCAGGCCCGCGGTCGTCGACCCTTCGGTGATTGTGAGCGTCAACGGACTCACGCCCGCGGACGTGGCGAGTTGTGAAGGCGTAAGCGTGTAATTGGCCGCGGCGGGCAGCCCGTCCACCGCGAAAGTGACAGCTCCCGGCAGGGCCGATGCACCCACCGGTGTGAGCACGAGGAAGTAGCTCGCCGAACCGACCCCGCTGGCGATCGAGCCGGACGAAGGCGCGCCGGAGGCCACGACCAGCGTGAAATCGACAATGTTGATTGAGGCGTTGGCGGTAGCTCCGAGAAAGCGGGGGTCGCCGGCGTAGGTGGCCGACAGCTGGTGCTTACCGGACATGGAGAAAGACGTGGTAAACGTCGCTGCGCCGTTGTTCAGCGTCGCCTGCCCCAGCGATGTCGTGCCATCCAAGAACTGGACCGTGCCGGTGGGTGCGGCCGAGGTCAGACTGGTGTTGCCGGAGGCAAAGTTGACCGAAAGGGTGACAGGGGATCCCGCGAGCGCGGGGTTGGGCGTCGCCGTGAAAGTCGAGGCAACTGCCTGCTGTATTACCTGGACGGGGTTGCTGGTGCCTGTAAAGGTGTCGTCCGCGACGATGACATAGAAGGTGCCGAGCGAACCGAAGGACACCCCGGAGCTCGGTGCGGGGAAGCTATGCTTTCCCGCATCGGTGGCGGTGAACGTATAGGAGCCGCCGAACAGAAAGGAGGCAAGGGGATCGGTTGCCGAGAAGACAATGTGACCGAGGTAGCCCGTATATACCGCGCCGGTCGTATCGATTGCTGTGACGGTGAGGCTGACCGCTGTGCCGATGGTGGTGGTCCCAGGCGCAGCCGTCACGAGGAAGTGATCGATATGGGACGTGCCGATGCCATCAAGGTTCAGCGTCAGATCCGTTGACAATCCACCGCCCACCGCCTCTCCGGCGACCGTGGCCGTCGAAGGATTCCTGCCCGTATTCAGCGGCGTAAACGATAGGAGATAGGTGCAGCTGACATCCACGCCAAGCTGGTTGGCGGAAGAGGGCCTTGGGCCCGCGACGACGACCGGGCAGGTCGTGCTCTGGCTCGGGTTGGAGCCCGCGGCGGGAACGTCGATCTGCAGCGGCTCGTTGCCGCCATCCATCAGCGTGATGGCAAGGTTGCCGTCGGTGTCATCGGGCGCGCCGATGGGTGTCGGCGTGGGATAGGTGTAGCTCGCCGCATTGCGATGCACGGTGATCAGACCGGCCGTCATGTCGGTCAGCAGGAGATCGCCCGCATCGGTAACGGTCACCCCGGCGGGCTGCGTGACGGTCACTCCCTGGAGGTTGAGCGCGGTGCCCACGCCAGCCGACGAAATGCTCACAAATCGCGTGTTGCCGGCATCGGCAACGGTCAGCGTACCTGAGGGGCTGACCGCGATCCCCACGGGGTCGGAGAGCGTGATGCCCGATACCGGCACCGGTGCGGCCTGGCCGGAGATCAGGGACAGCTGCACGATCTGGTTGTTGCCCGAATCCGCAATATAGAGGTTGTGGTTAAGATCGACCGCCAGACCGCCCGGATTCGCCAGCGGGGTGGCGAGACCGCCCAGCGGCAGCGTTGTGGCGGACGTTTGATCCGGCGCGACGCGAACGATGTTTCCCGTGCCCGCGTCCGCGATATAGAGGTATCCCGTGCCGTCCACGGCAAGACCGGTCGGCGTCACAAGGGTCACGCCCGGCGTCGCGACCGGCTGCACGGTGCCGCCCGGCTGCACGAAATACACGCTGTGGTCCCCGGGCGACGAGACAAACACCGTGCCCAGGCCGTTGACCGCCAGCGAAGACTGGTTCGTTCCGGACACCGTGCCAAGCACCGCCGCGGCGCCGCTCGGTGCGATCGCAAGCAGACGGCTGTTCAGGATGTCGTTGACGTACAGATTGCCGCTGCCATCGAGGGCCGAACCGGTCGGCAGAAAAAGCGATGGGGAGACGCCCGAGGCGCTGGTCGTGGCCGTGGCGGCGAGCGGCGAGGTCAACAGCATCAGCGGACCCTGACCGATGCCGCGCAGTGGAACGTTGTTCACAATCGCGCCGGAGATATCGACCAGCGAAAGCCAGCCCTCGCGCAAGCCCACCTCCGTGGGCGTGAACTGCAGCGTAATGATGCAGGTCGCCGGGGGTGCCTGTACGCCCACACAGTCCTGGTTCACCAGGGTGAAGTCGAGATTGCTCGCACCCTTCGTGACCACGTTCACCGCGGAGATCTGGGTGCGCACCGTTGCATTGAAGTTCAGGCTGATCCTGCCGGAGGTGCTGCCCACGGCGGATGAGCCGAAGTCCACCGGGCCGCCCTGCAGCAGGCCCTGGGCCGGTGCCGCGGCAGGCCCTAGCAGGCACATCAGGAGACCAAGAAGGCCGAGCAGATATGTGAGCGGACGAAGCCTCGCCGAGAACAGGGACCGGCGAACTTCAGCGCACATCGACGACATAGCTCTCCTTGGGTCCTGGCGCGCACGTCTGCCCTGCACGACCGAAACAATGTTCTGGTGGCACTGATCTTGTGCGGCTCAGCGGAAGGGGATCCCCGGGGGGAGTGTGCCTTCCTGAACTATGCGGCGTCCCCGGCAAGGAGGGGATACAACTTCCAGCACGTTGACCAGAACGACAGCGTTACTTTCGTCACGGGACTTCCGGAACACGCCGTGGGAACGACTGGGTACCGCGAGGGGAAATGCCGGGCCGGGGTGCTACTATGCCCCCACAGCCTCCGGCACCACCGTTTTCGTCACCGGAACGTGCTGTTGTTGGCCTCGAACCGTGCTCAGGAGGGACCCCATGGCAGGGCAGGATTGGTTGCAGCCGGAGGTGCCCGTCGAGCCAGCCGGCACAGCGTGGGCCGGAGCATCGCAGCTGCAGTTCGAACTCCGTCCCCTCTCGCTGGGGGAGGTCCTGGACCGCACCTTTGCGCTGTATCGCTCCCGGTTTTGGCTCTTTGCGGGCATCTCGATGATCGCGGCCGCGGTCAATGTCGTCGGCCAGGCAATCTCACTGGCAGCGGCACAGAAGATGGCCGGGCACCTTGTCATGACACCCACCACCACGCCAGCCGCAGCGCTGACCAATCTTCGTGCCATGGGTGCAGCGAGCGTGCCGGCCTACCTCGTGACGCTGCTCTTTGTTCTGGTCTCTGCGATCACCCATGCGGCTACCGCGCTCGCGATGACGCAGGTATACCTGGGCAAGGCGGTGAGCGTGAAGGATGCATTGGGAAAAGTGTTGCCGCGCTGGTATCGATGGATCGGGATTGCCCTTTGGCAGGCATGCAGCATGGCCTGGATTCCGGTCGTGGCAGCCATTCCGGCGTTTCTGCTGCTGGGTTTCGGCGCCCGGGGGGGCAGCGCGGGGCTCGCGCTGATCGGCGGCGTGCTCTTGTTTCTGGCCTTCTTTGCGGGCTTCCCTGCCGGCGTGGTCCTGTACCTGCGGAATGCCCTGGCCGTGCCCGCAGCAGTGACCGAAGGGCTGACCATCCGGCCGGCGATGCGCCGCAGCAAGGTTCTTGCGGCTGGCACCAAAGGCCGCATCTTCGTGGTGCTTTTTATTGCACTTTGTTTGCTGGAGGTTGTTGGCGTCCTGCAATCGCCGGTGGCCATTCTGATGATGATGGCGCCGAACAAACAGCACTACCTCGCGCGAGGCATCGCGCTTTTGATCGCGTTTGTCGGTCATACCGTGGTCGCGCCGATCGCCTTGATTGGCCTCACACTGGTGTATTTCGATCAGCGCGTTCGCAGAGAAGCCCTGGATCTGGAGCTGCTGTTGGAGGGTTCTCGAAATAGCGCAGGGCGCCTGAACGATGTGGCTCTCCACAGCCCGGCGAAGCCGGAGGGCTATGAGCCCCTGGGCTGAGCAGAGCCGAGGGTGGAGTCCTGCTAAGGTTTTGTGGACGCTGCCGCTGGTCATCGCCCTGTGCGCGCCTGCCCGGGCTGATGACAGCAAGGCTCTGTCCGCGGTTGCGTTCGCCGGCGAGATTGCCGCACTTGGGCAGCTTGCGACCTCCTGCGCGGGAAATGCCCTTGCCTGTGACAGCTCGGGGGTGCCTCCCGCGCAGCAGGTGCAGGCCGGCTCAACCGGAAACTTCGCAATCAGCTGGGGATGGCTGGCGGAGGCGCTTTCCTCGGCGAAGAGCGCGTCTCCCCAGGACCGGATCAAGGCCATGCAGGACGTGCGGGCGCACCTTGGGGAGCTGGCGAGGCAGGCCAGCGGGGGACAGACCTCCTCTTCAGCCGAGTTTGAGAAAGCACGGGCCGCCGCCAGATCCGCTCTCGCACGGGGCGAGTTCCGGGCAGCGGACGGGCCGGGCTGGCTGGATCGTCAACTCGCCAGGCTACAGGACGGAATCCTGCGCCTGTTCACCGGCATGGGACGGCTGGGCCAGCGCGCGCCATGGCTGGCGCCGCTTGTGGAGTGGGGGTGTTTCGGTTTGGCGGCCGCGGGACTTCTTTGGTTTGTGCGCCAGAGCCTGACGCGGCAAAGCCTCCGGATCTCATGGAGCGAGGGCGCGGCACTGGATAGGCACGGGGACCGGCATTCGACGGACTGGGCGCGACGGGCCGAGGAGAACGCCGCCTCGGCGAACTGGCGTGAAGCAGTGCATTGCCTGTACTGGGCGGCTATCAGCCT
>CAXTGN010000431.1:0-4840 GCA_964243455.1 uncultured Acidobacteriaceae bacterium | reverse complement strand
TGGAGACAAGGACATCGGCATTCTCACCCGCGAGATGAAGCTCGATGGCAGCAGCGGGACCGAGGCGAAGGGATGAGCGCGTCTCCACAGACCTTATTTTTCGGGGAGGAGCTCTTCGAGTTGCTCGTTCGACGCATTCCGCCCGAGGTACTGCAATCGCTTCCTCTGGCCAATTTTGAGGAGGCCATCGGTACGTCCAGGGAACGTTTCGAGTTCATCACCCATGCGTTGGGAGCCAGCGGCAATACGCAGGGCTTCATCGGTCAGGAAACAGCTGGCTATCTCCGCAACGCACTGGGCGCCACTCTCCTGGCTCTGGATGCGTCGGCTTTCCAAAAACAGACTGGGATCGAGCGAGACGATGCGCTGGAACTGATTCGACAGCTTGACCGCTTCACGGGTACGGCCGTTGCTGCCGGGGTGCAGCAATGAGCACAACTCCTCAGGTTCTACGAGTGCTGCGGGCATGGCGACTGCTTGGCGCTACCGTGATCTCGTTTCTCGGCCTGGCCGGCGCGCAGTCCACGACGCGCATGGGGTACTCCGTGCCGCAGAGCGATGCAAAGGTGTTGCAAGGAATCGATTTCACCAAGGCCCAGGTCATTCTGCCCGATCTGACGCAGCGCTTTCAGGCCTGCGATCAGCAGGACCCTCCCGGATGCAAGGTCGATCCCAGTCGCAACACGGTGATCCTTGACTTTCCGGGTGGCCCCGTCTTCTTCGACGCCAAGATGGCCATCGATGCGGATGGCTCGGCGCTTTCCAAGCGGGCCGAGCACCCAAACCAGCCGGAGACCAGCTTCCGGTATCCAGGCCCAGCGCAAACAGCAACCTCCAACGTCACGCCGGATCCCCAAGCCACAGGTCCGGGGCCGAGTCTGGATGCCGAGCATGTGCCCTATGTCGTGATGCCGCTTGGGGATTTCCGTCGCGAGAGCGGCGTGAGTCTTGGGGATCTCGCCGCCGTTATCAAGGATGGCAACGTGCAATTTGCCATTGTGGGCGATCTGGGCCCGCGAACACACATCGGCGAAGCTTCCATGAAACTTCACGCGCAACTCGGTCATACGATTTGCACGGCCTATGACCCGGATGGGAACTGCAGCACGTTTACGGATTTGAGCATCGACCCGCCGGTGCTGTATTTCTTCTTTCCGGACACCCGCAAGCTGATCTATGACGGTTTGACGGCAGGCAACATCAACGAACGGATCGCCACTGCCGGCCAGCAGATTTGGAACGGCTTTCTGGCGCGTCAGCGCGGCGAACAAGGAAAGAGCTAGGCATGCCGATCTCGTTCAGTAGGAAACCCGGCCTCGTCATTTATCTCACCGCGGGTGATCCGGACCTTGCCACGACGCGCGATATGGCCGTGGCGGCAATCGATAACGGCGCGGATGTGATTGAGCTGGGCGTGCCGTTCAGCGATCCGCTCGCGGATGGACCAGTCATTCAACGCGCCAGCGAACGTGCCGTGGCGCGGGGAACGCGGCTGAGCGATGTGCTGGATAGCTGCCTGGACATTCGGCGTTTGCGTCCGGAGGCAGGGATCATCCTGTTCAGCTACCTGAACCCGGTCATGCGGATGGGGCTGTCGGAGTTCACGAAGGCAGCGAAGAGCAACGGCGCGGACGGCGTGCTCCTCACCGACATGATCGTCGAAGAGGCGGACGAGTACCTGCGCTGTATGCGCGAAAACGAGCTTGCGCCCGTGTTTTTGGCGGCGCCGACCTCGCCCGATGCACGGCTGAAAGCCATTGCGGAGAACTCGCGGGGCTTCGTCTATGCCATTTCGCGTGTGGGGATCACGGGCACGCAGACGTCGTTGGCCGAGGACGCCAAGACCCTGGTGGACCGGCTGCGCGCCTTTACGAAGCTGCCCATTGCGCTGGGATTTGGGGTGTCGACGCCGGAGCATGTGCGGACTGTGGGTGAGTTTGCGGATGCGGCTGTGGTTGGGTCGGCAATTGTGGGGCTTGTGGAGCGTACACCGGCGACCGAAGCTGCGAAGGCTGTTGGGGATTTTGTGCGGGGGCTGAAGGGTGAGAGCGTCGCAGGGGCGGAGAGGACGCAGATTCCCTACGGGAATGACAATAAGGAGAGCCAAGATGCGGCGGGCATCGGCGGCGAGGTGGAGGCGGGCAGTGTTGTCGGGGAAGAGCCTGTGGGAGCGAAGGCGTGAGCTTGCTCTTGGCGACCTCGTATCATCGTGAACAACGCAGCCGCGCATTCCCTGGCGGCCTGCCCTATCTCGCGAGCCGCATCCGATGCCGGCTCGCCGCGCGAGGAACACACATGGAGATCGCCGACTGGCGGAGCAAGATCGATGAGCTGGACGAGCAGATCGTGCAGCTGCTGAACCAACGCGCGGCCGCAGCGGTCGAAATCGGCAAGCTGAAGCACAGGACGGGTGCGCCGATCTATGAGCCCAACCGCGAGCAAACGGTGTACGAGCATGTGGCGAAGGTGAACCCGGGGCCGCTGACCGGGGGGCAGTTGCAGGACATTTATTACCGCGTGATGGACGTGATGCGGTCGTTGCAGCGGGTGGACGCGGGCGTGAGTTCAGGCAGCGATGCCAGTGGCGCCCCCGTGCAGCAGCCTCTCGTGCGGTGAGCTGAAGTTTGTTGGGCCGCAGCTTGCGGCAGAAGGGTCTTTCGCGTGCCGGCGCCATTGCCGCAGCGAGGAGGGAAGCGAAGTGATGATCGTTGCGATGCAGGACCGCGCTACGGATGAACAGATAGCACTCGTAATTGAACGCATGGTGGAGCTGGGGTTCAATGTCCACCGCACCACCGGTGAGGTGCAGACGATTCTTGCCGGTGTGGGCACGCCTGCGCACTTTGAGGTCACCGAGTTTCAGGTGCTCAAGGGCGTGCAGCAGGCCTATCGCATCTCGTCGCCGTATAAGCTGGCGGGGCGCGGCTTTCGGCCCGCGGGCACGCGCGTTCTCTTCCCCAATGGCGTCGTGACCGGTGGCGACGAGGTCGTCATCATGAGCGGCCCTTGCTCGGTGGAGAGCAAGGAGCAGATCCGGCTGAGCGCGCAACAGTGCGCCGCGGCGGGTGCGCAGTTCCTGCGTGGCGGCGCGTACAAGCCGCGGTCTTCGCCGTACTCTTTCCAGGGCATGGGCATCCCCGGACTGCAGATCATGCGTGAGGCCGCCGATGAGTTCGGCTTGCTGGTGATCAGCGAGGTGATGGAGATCTCGCAGATTGAGCCCATGCTGCCCTATGTCGATTGCTTCCAGGTGGGCGCGCGCAACATGCAGAACTTCAACCTGCTGCGTGAGCTCGGCCGTGTGCGCAAACCGGTGCTGCTGAAGCGCGGTATCGCGGCGACGCTGGAAGAGCTGCTGCTGAGCGCTGAATACATCCTGGCCGGCGGCAACTACGACCTGATGCTGTGCGAGCGCGGCATTCGCACCTTTGAGACCTACACGCGAAATACGATGGACATCTCGGCGATCCCGGTGCTGAAGTCACTCACGCATTTGCCGGTGCTGGGCGATCCCTCGCACGGTGTGGGCAAGCGGGAGTTCGTAGCGCCCATGGCGCTGGCCACGATCGCAGCCGGCGGTGATGGGCTGCTGATGGAGATGCACCCCAACCCCGACAAGGCGATGAGCGACGGTGCGCAGAGCCTGTTTCCGAATCAGCTGATGGAACTGGTGGAGAAGCTGCGGCAGCTCGCGCCGGTAGTGGACCGCACCATAGCCGCGCCAGCTGTGGTGCCGGTGCATGCGTGACCCGATTTGGTCGTACCGTTTCGTCCGTTCGCGGTCGTGAAATAGATGTGGAGGCATCGCATGGTCCGATCTCCGAAGCGGAAAAGCAGCATCGTCGCCTGGCTGTGGAAGCACCATCGGAACGCACGCGATGGAGGGCCAGCACCCGGACGTCCAAACGCTCTCAATCATGAATCGCTATGCCGAAGGCAAGCTTTCACTGGAAGAATTCTCCGCGGCGATGCAGCGTCATGCGACGGCGGAACTCGAGAGGCTACGCGCCCGCTCGCTCGCCGGAGCAGCTTGATTGCCTGACGGCTTCGATCGAGAGCCGCAATCGGAAGCCGGTGGGCCCTGTCCCCGAAACCTTTTTGGCATCTCGTCCCATGCGGAGCTCTCGGTTGTAGAGCGCATTCATGCGCAGCAGCGGTCGCTTGAGCTGGTCAGCTTAGGCATCACCGGCCGCTTTGACACAGCCCACCTCCGCAGCATCCACCGCCATCCCTTTCAGGACGCTTTTCCCTGGGCGGTGAGCTCCGCGTAGTGGGCCTTTCAAAGCCCGGCAGTGCCCCCTTTGCTGCTCCGCAGTTCATTGCCTCTGCGCTCGACGACCTTTTTCGCAAGCTCTCATCCGAAAACCACCTCTGCAAGCTTCAGCGCGAAGGCTTCGCCGAGCGTGCCGCCTTCTACCTTGGCGAGATCAACGCCGTGCATCCCTTCCGTGAAGGCAACGGCCGCACGCAGCGTGAGCTCATCCGCCAGCTTGCGGCGCAGGCGGGTCACACCATCTCCTGGGCGGGTTTTACGCAGGAGCAAATAGTTGTCGCCAGTATTCTTTCGCACACCCGCGGCGACAACACCGAGCTTGCTAGCATCATCGGAGCGGCCATCGTGCCTACAGAGCAGGTTCCAGAGGGTTCAGGATGAACACGCCCCATCGTATCGTTGTAAAACTCGGCACCAACGTCATCATGCGCGCGGACGGCAAGGTGGCGCTTGGGCTGCTGTGTGGCCTGGTGGAAGGCATTGCCGTGCTGCGAGAGCAGGGAGTCGAAGTGCTTGTTGTCAGTTCCGGGGCGGTGGGGCTTGGCGTCGAGCGGCTGGCCCTGCCGG
>CAXTGN010000430.1:665-4850 GCA_964243455.1 uncultured Acidobacteriaceae bacterium | reverse complement strand
CACCGAGTCCACAGGAATGAACCCAAGCCCTAGGTCGCCGTCAAAATTCTTGTCCGCCGACACATAACCGCGCCCACGCTTCAGGCGCATCTCCATATCGATCCGGCCACCCTCGCTCACCGTGCAGATGTAAACCTCGGGATCAAGAATCTCGACATCGCCATCGGCCTCAATCATTCCGGCCGTCACAACGCCCGGCTGGTCGATATGCAAATACAGCGCCTTCGGCCCATCCCCATGCAGCTTGAAGGGGATCTGCTTCAGGTTCAGGATGATGTCGGTCGCGTCTTCCACCACACCGGTGATCGACTGGAACTCGTGCAGCACGCCCTCGATCTTGACGGCGGTGACGGCAGCGCCTTCGATCGAGCTCAGCAGGGTGCGACGGAGCGCATTGCCAATTGTGGTACCGAAACCGCGCTCAAACGGCTGAGCGGAAAATTTGCCGAAGATGTTCGTGAGGGATTCCTGTTCAACGGCGAGACGCTTGGGCTTTTGGAAACCTCTCCAAAGCATGGGTACATCCTTTCTTCGTCGTCGCGCGAAGCACTTTGCGCGGCTGACGGTACTGCGGTTGAGACAGGGTGAAGGGTTCGGGCTCAGGGTCCAGGAATGAAAGCATGCAGCGTGCCTACTTCCACCTGAACCCTGGGCCCTGCGCCCTGTTTACTTGCTGTAGAGTTCGACGATCTGCTGCTCGTTGACCGGCAACTGGATGTCCTCACGCTGCGGCAGAGCAATCAGCTTGCCGGTAAGACCATCCGGGTTCGCGTCGATCCAGCGCACGCGGACCTGGCCCGAAATGAAGTCCTTTGCCGTGGCGAGAATCGTCATTTCCTTCGATCTCTCGCGGATGGCAACGACATCGCCCACCTTGCACTGGTAGCTGGGAATGTTGACCTTGCGGCCGTTGACGGAGACATGGCCATGGCGGACGATCTGACGCGCCTGACGGCGCGAAAGCGCAAAGCCGAGGCGGTACGCCACGTTGTCGAGGCGCGTTTCGAGTTGCTGCAGGAGCAGGTCGCCGGTCACACCGGTGCGGTTCGCGGCGTTCTCGTAATAGGCGCGGAACTGCGTCTCGAGCGTGAAATAGATGCGCTTGGCCTTCTGCTTTTCGCGCAGCTGCAGACCGTAGCCGACGACCTTCTTCTGCTTCTTGGACTGGCCATGCTGGCCTGGAGGAAAGTTCCGCTTCTCGACGGGACACTTGTCCGTGAAGCACTTGGGTCCCTTGAGGAAGAGCTTGACGCCGTCGCGGCGGCACATGCGGCAGACGGGTCCTGTATAACGTGCCATTTGATTTCTCCAAACTTCGGTTGTCGATCGCTTTACAGGCGGCTTGGCCTTCGTCGCGATCCAAAAACAGGGATCAGGGAACAGGAGTAGACCAGACGCAAGGACCTAATCCCTGCTCCCTACTCCCTGTACCCTGTCTTTCTTACACGCGGCGACGCTTTGGCGGACGGCAGCCGTTGTGCGGCATTGGCGTGACGTCACGGATGGAACGGACCTCGATACCGGCAGCAGCAAGGGCGCGAATCGCGCTCTCACGGCCCGAACCGGGACCGGCGACCCGTACATCCACCGAACGCAGACCATGGTCACGCGCGGCATTGGCGGCGTTCACGGCTGCCTGCTGCGCCGCAAAGGGTGTACCCTTGCGCGAACCGCGGAAGCCGAGCGAGCCAGAGCTCTTCCAGCTGAGCGTGTTGCCCCCCTGGTCGGTGATAGTGACGATGGTGTTGTTGAAGGTCGCCTGGATAAAGACCAGACCAAACGGAACGTTTTTACGCTCGCGCTTTTTGAACTTCTTGCCCTTGCCGGACTTCGAGCCGGCGGTCTTCTGTGCAGTCTTCGCCATGGCTACTTGGTCACTTTCTTCTTGCCGGCTACGGTGCCCTTACGCGGGCCCTTGCGGGTGCGGGCGTTGGTGTGGGTACGCTGGCCACGAACCGGCAGGTTGCGCCGATGACGCAGACCACGGAACGAGCCGATTTCGATCAGGCGCTTGATGTTGAGCGAGATCTCCTTGCGGAGGTCACCCTCGATGCCGCCTTCCTGCTCGATGACGCCACGGATCTTGTTTAACTGATCCTCGTCCAGGGTCGCAAGCTTGACATAGGGGTCAATGCCAGCCTTGGTAAGAATCGACAGCGCGCGGGGATTTCCGATGCCGTAGATATAAGTGAGGGCGATGCGAGTCTGCTTGTTTCCGGGCAGATCGACGCCAGCAATACGGGCCATAAAGGCGACCTTTCGTTAGGGCTCACGAACTCATGTCGTGAAGCGGGGTTAGAGGTAGAGCGGCTGACCTGAGCTACAGGATTAGCTGTTAGCTCCTGCCTCCTCCGGGTTCAACGCACGCCTTGACTTCGGCGAACTCGCCCGATGGGGCCGCGTAGAAACAGGGGTCAGGGTACGAGGCCCAGGGATCAGAAGACGTCGCTTACTGAACCCCGAGCCCTGAACGCTGGGCCCTAACCTTGGCGCTGCTTGTGCTTGGCGCTGGCCGAGCAGATGACGCGAACGACACCCTTGCGGTGAATGACCTTGCACTTGTCGCAGATCGGCTTTACAGATGCACGAACCTTCATGGAATCCTCGGCTTCTAGCTATTAGCCTCTAGCTTTCAGCTAGAACTATCAACTCTTGGGGTTTGAGCTTCTGGCTAGCGGCTTAGAAGCCACAAGCTGAAAGCTCGTTCTTACTTGTAGCGGTACACGATACGTCCGCGGTTCAGGTCGTAGGGGCTGAGTTCGATGGCAACACGATCGCCGGGGAGGATGCGGATGAAGTTCTTGCGCATACGGCCTGAAACGTGCGCGAGAACCTGGTGCTTGTTCTCGAGTTCGACCTTGAACAGCGCATTGGGCAGGGTCTCGACGACCGTTGCCATCACCTCAATTGCATCTTCCTTCGACAAACGCTCTCCTTAAGAGCTTGGGCCTGGGGCCAAAACTCGTCTTGCACAGCCATACGCAGTTGATCGCGGCTTCTGATGTCTCCGCTCCGGGCAAAATACAACCGGACGCACGGAGGCTGCGGAAGGGACACGCACCATCTGCAAGTCTACCGCAGACCTGCTGGTTTGAGAAGCCCTTACGCGGTCTCACCATTGTCAGCCACGGACACCGGAATCGCTCGCTCTCGCCGCGTATAGCGCCACGCCCAGCCAATCAGAAGAAACTGCAAGGGAATACGAGCCCATAACAGCCAAACCGGAATCTCTGGAAAGCGCTCCGGGTGGCGCAGCATGTAGACGTGCACGTCGAAAAAGACCACCAGCATGAGGGCGATTCCTCCCGCGGCGGTCCGTCGTGTTCCCGGCACAAGCAGACCCAGACCGCCCGCCACCTCGGCGGCGCCACTGAAGCCGATCAGCGCCCCCGGATGACTGTAGTGGTCAGGCATGATGCGCAGGTAAACGCCCTTGTGTGCAAAATGATTGATGCCGCCGGCCAGGTACAACAACGATTGCGTCCAAAGACCGATCCTGAACTTGACCATGGCGGCTTGGATGCCTCTACTTCGCAGCGAGCGGCGTCGAGGTCGTCATCAGAAACAACCACTTGCCGCCCCGTCGAACGAACGTATCGGTGTTGACCACATCCGGCGAGTCTGGCTGCCCAAAGCAGGTCAGATCCTGATGGATGCTATAGATCAGCACTGCCGAGTCCGGGGCGGTCGTGAGCATCCGTGGCTGGCCGAAGCTGTAGCTGGCGAGAGCGCAGTGCATGACAAGATCGCGCGTCACCACGTCGCGAGATGTCGGTCCATGCGGTCCCACATAGACGAACTCGGGTGCGAGGGAGGCAGCGAGCGCGACAGCGTCATGCTTTTGCCAATTCGTCATGAACTGACGGCTCAGACCAAATAACGTGTTCTGCAACGAGGCATCGGTCGCGCTCTGCGCAAAAGCGACATTCGATAGATCAAGGCACATGAGGAGGGCGATCCCGAGACGAAGCATGCAGGAAACCTACGCCGACGGCCTATCTCGTGCAATCCCTCGCGTATCGGTCTTCGGCGACATCTCCGCAAGCAGCTATGCTGAGACGACCACCACAATCCAGCCAAGGACCTCCATGAGCCCCAAGCGCGTCGCCCTCGTCGTGTCCCTCGCCCTGAGTCTCTCCCCAGGCGCCTGCCTTTTCGCACAACAGCCCGCGTCGCTCACGGACC
>CAXTGN010000430.1:0-655 GCA_964243455.1 uncultured Acidobacteriaceae bacterium | reverse complement strand
AGCCTGCCGCCGACAGACTGATCGTCGCCGCCCTTGCCGACAACGACGGCTATGGCCGCCTCGAGTACCTGACCGACCACATCGGCAAGCGGCTTTCCGGCTCCGAGCCGCTCACCCGCGCGACCACCTGGGCTGCCCAGGCCATGCGTGACGCCGGCCTACAGAACGTCACCATGCAGCCTGTGATGGTCCCGCATTGGGTGCGCGGCGCCGAGTCGGCTGCGCTCGTCGCCCCCGTCGCCAAGCCGCTGCACATGCTCGGGCTCGGTATGAGCGTGGGAACGCCGCCGGGCGGCATCACCGCGGAGATCGTCGTCCTCCCGGACTTCGCCGCCCTGGAGAAGTTGGGCCGTGCCGGCGTCGAGGGAAAGATCGTCGTCTTCAACGCGCCGTACAAGGGCTACGGCCAGACGGTGATGTACCGCACCGCCGGACCCACAAGGGCCGCGGCCTTGGGAGCGGTGGCGATGCTCGTCCGCTCCATCACGCCGCTGGCCATGCAGACGCCACACACCGGCACTACCGTCTACGACCCCAAGCAGCCGGACGTGCCCAAAATCCCGGCAGCGGCCATATCCATTGAGGACGCGCTTCTGCTGGATCGCCTCGCCCAGGGGGGGCCGGTGCGCGTACACCTCGAGATGGCCGCCCAACC
>CAXTGN010000429.1:0-4855 GCA_964243455.1 uncultured Acidobacteriaceae bacterium | reverse complement strand
CCGCAGGACCACGCCGGTTCGCAGCAAGGAAATGTTCAGCTCAAAGTTCGCCTGATCCGCCGTTCCTCGTGCGGCTGCTTGCCCGGTTGAAAGACCAGGGTTCTCGCGACCCGGCGTGAACGGAACCATTGGACCTCTGCCGCCCAGGACGGTCGGACGTGCGCTGAGATACGGGCGCCGGGCATCTCGCCTCCCGTCAAAACATTCCTTCAAAAAATCGTTTGACATGAATGGTTCGGACGGAACACAATCCTTCACATCCCTTGGTAACGCTACCATGCCGTGTTGGAAAACTTTCCAGCCTGCAGGGTTCAAAACACGACATCGCTGCAGGCATGCCACCTGCACCAAGACTGCTCCGTCTGGAGAGGCTTTCTCATGCGCAGAACGCGGTTATGGAACGAGGCAGTCTGGCTGCCAGTATTAGCTCTGAGTGCAATTACCTGTCAGGCACAGGAATCTCGCGCCACGCTTACGGGACAGGTAGCCGACGCTTCAGGCGCACTGATTCCCAATGCGACGGTGACCGCCGTCAACGTCGACTCGGGTACGACCTACACCGCGAAAACGACCGAAAAGGGCGTCTACTACATCAATTACGTCAGACCCGGCAGTTACACCATCACAGCCGAGGCTCAGGGATTCAAGACGATCAGGCAGGACAAGGTCACGACCTTTGCCGCGCAGACGTTCAATCAGAATTTCAAGCTGGAGATTGGCGGTACGCAGGAAACCGTAATCGTCGATACGGAACCGCCGCAGCTGGAGACCACGACGGGCTCGGGTGGCACAATCATCAGCGGCCGCGAGGTGGAGAACGTACCCATCAATGGCGGCCAGGTGTATGCGCTCATCGGAACAACGGTCGGCAGCCAGATTACCGGCAATAACTACGCCAACAGCGGATGGGATGTAAACAGCTCGTACAGCCTGGGTGGAGGCATCGCCGGCAACAATCAATTTACCCTGAACGGTGCCAATATCACCAGCCAGTTCGGCTTTAACAACCACTCGCCCGGGGAGTGGTCGGCGTCTCCTAACGCTGACACTGTGCAGGAAGTCAATGTCCAGATCAACACCTATGACGCCCGCTACGGCAGAACCAGCGGCGGCTTGATCAACACGGTAACCAAGAGTGGCGCCAATCAGTTTCACGGCAGCGCGCGGTATGGCTACGAGAACACGTTTCTGAACGCGAACACCTTCCAGAACAACGCGAACGACGAACCGCGCAACGGGGTGCTGCAGAACCAGTACTGGCTCACCGTGGGCGGCCCTGTAATTAAGAACAAGTTGTTCTTCTTCTTCGGTTGGGAGGGCTTCTACCAGAAGCAGCCTCAGACCACTCTTCTCAATGTGCCCCCAGCTTTCCTAAGGCCTGGATATCAGGGGAATTCAGGAGTGAATTTCGGCCTTGTGCAGGCTCTGGATGCAGGGGAGTTCCCCAACGGCATTCCTGTCTATCAACCCGGTACGGCATACTGCCTCGACGGTGGCCCGGTTACGGCTTGCAACAGTAACCACGTCGCTCAACAGCAATATGCAAATGACACGATCCCCGGTTCGGCGATCAATCCGACAACGACCGCGGTGCTCAACTATATCCCGCTGCCAAATATCACTGGTTCTCAAAACCTTGTCCGCGGTAACAACTACTTCGCGAACACGCCCGGCACCATCCACTACAACCAACCTTCAATCCGTGTGGACTTTAACCTGACGGACAAGACAAAGCTCTACAGCTACTTCCTGTACTGGAAGGGCGATCAGAACCGCAGCACGAATGGCCTGTCCGGACTGGCCGAGAACGGCAACATCAACTGGACTCATCAGACTTACGTGGCGGTACAGGACTTCACGCATGTGTTCTCGCCGACATTGACTGGGGACTTACGGTTCTCGTATACCCGCTTCTTCGAAAGCAGCCCAGACGGGCAGGGTGGCGCGTTGCCGTCAGCAAGCTCCATCGGGCTGAACATGCCCTTACCAGGCACGACGTCGACCTCGCTCTTACCCGAGTTCTCGCTCAGCGACGGCTGGGGTACGGGCGTTCTGGGCGGTTCCACTATCTTCGGCAACCAGACGAACCCGGAAGTCTCTAACAACTTTGGTATCAACATCGACTTCACCAAGACCCATGGCGCGCATACGATGGAATTCGGTGCGGAGCTTGACGAGTTCCAGTACGGCGGGTTCCCAAGCAGCGGTGGCCATCCGAATGGAACTTTCAACTTCAACTCGGGCTGGACGCAGTACAACCCCCACAACGCGAACTGCCTGCCTGTAACCCAGGGCAGTGGCGACGTGAATACGTGCAGTCCACCCAACGGCCCCACGCCGAATGGGTCATCACTTGCGTCCTTCTACCTAGGCCAGCCAGCCAGCGGTGGAGTCGACTGGTACACCTCTATCATGGAGGGCTACCCTGTCATCGGTGGATACTTCCAGGACGCTTGGCGCGCAACCCCCAAGCTCACCATGACGTTTGGTCTACGTTACGACGTCCAGCGCGGCCTACGGGAGCGCAACAACGGCCTGAACCGGGGCCTTTGCCTGACATGCGTGAACCCGCTTACCAATGACCCGACGTACCAGGCGAACGTAGCCAATACGGCCAATACATCAGCCTGGTCGGCAGCCGGCATCAATCCTTCCTCGCTGAAGCAGGTGCTCGGGGGCATCCAGTTCGCCGGAGCCGGTGGGCAAAGCCGCGATGCGTACAACACCGATTGGTCCAACGTTGGTCCGCGTTTCAGCCTTGCGTACCAGATCGATCGCAATACCGTCCTCCGTGGTGGCTATGGAATTATGTACTCCTTCGGTTTGGAGGGCGGATCCAACGTCGGCGAGGCACAGACCACCAACTATTCCAGCTCGATCGATGGCGGGAATACGCCAACAGGCTACTTTCAGAGCGGAAACCCATATCCCCAAGGCCTGCTGAAGCCTTCAGGCAACAGCCTCGGGCTGTTGACCGACGTCGGCAACGGCGGCGAGGCGGTTGACTTTCCTGGGCGCAAGATCCCCATGGAGCAGATCACATCCCTTGGGGTGCAACGCGAGCTGCCAGGTCATTTCGTCCTCGATGTGGCGTATGCCGGTAACTTCACCAAGCGTTTGCGCACGTTTTTGTGGATCAATGGCACGGCGACACTAGCCCAAGAGAACGCCGCGATTGCCAATCCGGCTTACTTTAACCAGCAGGTCCCCAACCCCTATTACAACGTGCCCGGGATCTCAGGCGCCGGGCAGTGCGGCACCGGGACGACCGTGGAGGCCGTTGCGCTACTGATTCCACTGTCGCAGTACTGCTCGCCAGGTGGTGTTGGCCTGGTCGGCGAGTACAACGCGCCCATCGGCGGCAACTTCTGGAATGGACTCGAAACCCAGGTCACCAAGCGCGTCTTCGGCTCAGGCGGCAAGGGCTTCACATACAGAATCGCCTATACCTGGTCCAAGAACATCGATGAGTCCGGGTACCGCAACGGCTGGCCCTACCAGGACCCCGAGCGCACACACCAGTTGAACTCCTTTGATCGCACGCACGTGCTGTCTGTGACCAGCGTGTACGATCTGCCGTTCGGTAGAGGAAGACAGCTGTTGAACCATGAGGGTGGACTCGTTGACAGGCTGGTTTCCGGCTGGACGCTGAGCGGTGTCTTCAGTGCGCAGAGCGGAACCCCAGTGCAGATCGCTACTAACTGGTACTACACCTGCCCGGGCCAGAGCTTGAAACCTGCTGGCGGCTCCACCCTGGGACACTGGTTTTCGACGGCGGGCTCGAACCCGGACTCGTGCTGGACGCCAGTGCCAACCTACGGCCTGATGCCGGTGAATAACGACACGGCCCAAGTGCGGAACCCGACGATTCCAAATCTGGATGTATCCCTTCAGAAGACCACGCAAATCTTCGAACGACTTGGGCTGGATCTCCGCCTTGATGCCTTCAACGCGACCAACTCCGTGCTGTTTGGCGGGCCCAACACAAACCCCGGCGCCGGCGTCCCTCAATTCAGTCCGCAATCCGGTTGGAGCGGCTTTGGCACGGTGGGCTTCCAGCAACAAAATCCTCCACGTGTCCTGCAGCTCATGGGCAAGATCGTCTTCTAACCACTTACAACCACCATGGTGCGAGGGTCTTCAAGACCTTCGCACCTTTCTTTTCGCAGCACCTTGACCTGGAGTCCGGATGCATCGCTCGCGCAAGCGCCTTTTGTCGGCTCTGGTGGCCTCGGCTGCCTTTACCGCCGCAACGAAAGCTCAGTCCACCGACAAGCCTGACCTCAGCAAGCAGCCCACCTTGTACGCCGTCGGTTACGCGCATCTCGACACCGAGTGGCGTTGGGAGTATCCGCAGGTCATCGACGAATACCTCCGCCGAACGATGGAAGACAACTTCCGCCTCTTTGACAAGTATCCGCATTACATCTTCAACTTCAGCGGCGCAAACCGTTACCGCCTCATGCAGGAATACTTCCCTGCCGACTTCGACCGCGTGAAGACATACGTTGCACAGGGCCGCTGGTTTCCTGCGGGCTCCTCCATGGAGGAAGGCGACGTCAACGCACCCAACGCCGAAGCCATCATTCGACAGATCCTTTACGGCAACGAATGGTTTCGTAAGACCTTCGGCAAAAACAGCGAAGAATACATGTTGCCCGACTGCTTCGGATTCCCTTCCTCGCTGCCAAGCATCCTCGCGCACTCCGGCGTGAAAGGCTTCTCGACCCAGAAGCTCAGCTGGGGCTCTTCAGCGAACGTAGGCGGCACCGAATCGCTGGAGAAGACGCCGGAGGGCACTCCGTTCAACGTCGGCGTCTGGGTCGGTCCCGACGGCGCCACGGTGCTCTCGGGC
>CAXTGN010000428.1:0-4906 GCA_964243455.1 uncultured Acidobacteriaceae bacterium | reverse complement strand
GATCGCACCTTTGTGACTCCCTTCTGGTCGAAGGCCATCAAGTGCTTGGCGTCGACAACCTGGCCACAGGCAATCTGGCGAACCTGAAGCATCTTGCGAACGAACCGCGTTTCCGCTTCGAACAGCAGGATATCTGCGAGCCCTTCGACTTCGGGCACGTGGACTACATCTTCAATTTCGCATCGCCTGCCAGCCCCGTCGACTATCTGCGGCTCGGGGTTGAGACGCTGCGGGTAGGCTCGGCCGGCACGCTGAACACCTTGGAGCTTGCCCGGCGCTACAACGCCGAGTACCTGCATGCGTCGACCTCGGAATGCTACGGGGATCCAGAGGTTCACCCTCAGGTGGAGAGCTATTGGGGTAACGTCAATCCTATCGGCCCTCGCTCCGTGTATGACGAGTCCAAACGCTTCTCTGAAGCCGCGGTCTCCGCTTACCGGCGATATCACGGCGTGAACACCCATATGGTGAGGATCTTCAACACCTACGGGCCAAGATTGCAGGCCAACGACGGCCGTGTCATCTCCAATCTGATGATGCAGGCGCTCCGGGGCGAACCTTTGACGGTTTACGGCGATGGATCGCAGACACGTAGTTTCACGTACGTCTCCGATCTGATCGAGGGCATCGTAAGGCTTTCGAGATCGAACGAGCATGACCCCACAAACGTCGGAAATCCCGTAGAGTGGACCATTCTGGAGTGCGCCAAGGAGATCCAGAGCTTGCTGGGATCGCAGTGCGAGATCATCTTCAAACCTCTGCCGCAGGACGATCCCAAGCAACGCCGGCCCGATATCAGTAAAGCGCGCCGTCTGCTCGGTTGGGAACCCACGGTCTCCCTGCGCGATGGGCTCACGCGTTCGATAGAGTACTTCCGGGCCTGCGTCGCATCAGAGCGTCAGCCGGTGGCCTGAAAAACGCTTGGGGACAAAAGGGCGGACTCAGTCCGCCCTTGTCTTTGCCCTCCGTTATCTCCCATTAAGGTGTGATTCTATCGTCCGCAGCTTTGGGTAGAAGGTGAACTGAAACGCAAAGATGTTGTCCGTCTGGTGCGTGCTCTGGTAAAGCGGCGCAACCCAGTGTTCGTACTGGTACCAGGCGTCAAGCTCTATATCGGGTCGTAGACGTTTCACCACGTCCAGCTTGACCTGGTTCTGGGTGGTGCCACCCGCGATGAAGTCCTTCGGCGTCTTCTTGTTCAGGTACTCCAGTTGGACCCACTCGTTGCCCGAGAGGTGATACGTGAGCCAGGCCTGGCCGCCTTTGGCTTCCCGGCCGATCCAATCGCCCATGATGAAGCCCTTGTTGGTATAGCCCTGGCGCTGGATCCCTTCGAAGTAATTAAAGGTGCCACCTTGGCTGCGAAGGGTTGACGTATCTGTACTTGCAGCTTCGGCGCGGAAATCCATTTGGTGAAGATGCGGGAATTGGGAGATGTAAACGCCGGGCCTATAGGCCGCGCGCCGCGGCGCACTGATGGGAGAAACGTCGTCGTGAGCGATGGAATCGGTATATAGCGTTACGTAGTGGCGCAGAAACGGCAGGCGCCACGAAAAGCTGAAGTCGCTGTATCGCGCTCCTGGATCGTTCGGAGAATTTTTGTCGGTCGGATCCGCTGCTGTATCTTGCGTCGAAAAGAAGCTTCGAAGGAAGGTGTGCACTGTGATGGGAGCGTGACCTTTGCCGCCCCAGATCACTGTCCGCTGAAAGGTGAACTCGAAGTTGTTCGTTGGGCGGAGTGAAAACATCTCGGAGTGGACCCAGGGGTCATTCGGGAAGGTGTGACCCTTGAGTGAACCTACGAAGAAGTCATAGCGCAGCGGCCCGAAGATCTTGCTGAAGTACGGAATATGCATCGGCTCGACGCGATTGATGCGGAAGGAATAGATGTCCTCTGCATTATTGCTCCAGGCCATGGCCCCGCCTTGTGCGGGACCAAGCCAGGCATCCGACTTCCCAAAGGAGAACTCATGTCCCACAACGTGGAAGGAAAGATTAGCTTCCTGCAGCCGGAAGGGGTTCGCGGCAGCGATGGGACCGTACGGGATCGTGTCCTGCGGCTCGTTGGGAGGAGTGAAGGGCAGGATTTCGTCCTGGGCAGAAAGGTACGACGAAAGGTCATAGCTATAGCCGGGTCCCTCAGGTGCGTGCTGATACTCGCCTCTCACGTAAAGAGAGAAACGGTTCCACTCGTTAAC
Organism: uncultured Acidobacteriaceae bacterium; assembly: GCA_964243455.1. Lineage (GTDB taxonomy): Bacteria > Acidobacteriota > Terriglobia > Terriglobales > Acidobacteriaceae > Granulicella. The sequence goes on along the minus strand of CAXTGN010000428.1, from coordinate 2,708 downwards.
GCTCGAGAAGCCAGTCAGGTTATTGAACCCGGCCTGGTAGGGCCGACCGTAGTCGTTGGCGATCGTCTGGCCAAGGTGGTAGCTGTCGCGCAGGGTGAGGCCACTGATGCCCATGAACCGGCTGTAAGCGGTTTCCAGGCCGTACACTGTGCCACGATCCATGGCTGTGCTGAGCGTACCTGCGGGACCGGCGATCTCGGCGCTGAGATAGCTCATGATCCGAGCGTAAATAGCTTGCGCCTGGTCATTTCCGCTGTTCTGAATGTCGGAGGCGGACTTCTCGAGCATATGCAGCAGGCTCCGCCGCGTCCACGGGCGCATGCTGATGAATGCGGAATCGAGATAGCCCATGGAGTATAGGCGAAGGGCTTCGGGGTACACCCAGCTATCGTCCGGGATGTAGCTGGAACCGAGATAGTCCTTGTGAGCCGTTTCCAGTATCGGATAGTCAGTTGGAAACGAGGGAAGGGATGCGACCGGGGATGGCGGAGCGATCTCAACAGGTGTGGCCTGTGGCTGAGCCGGCCGCACGGCGACGGGCTGCTCGAGCGGGTTACCGTAGGTTGGCGCTTGGGGGGCCGGCGGCGGTGGGGCGATCGGCGCCTCCAGCGGACTACCGTTGGAGGGCGGTTGGGTGGAAGGCGCTGTCGGCGCGGAAAGCGGCGCGTCAAGGGGGCTCGGCGTGGACGGCTGCGGAGCCGCTTGCGGGTTGGTCTGCTGCACGCCTGGTGGATTGGCCGGCGGCTGCTGAGGCGCCTGTGCCGGCGTTGGCACACTTTGGGACTGCGGGGGTTTGGAGGCTACCGGGAGGGACGGCAGCTGGTCCGGAGAGACGGGCTGCGGGGTCGGTACGGACGGATAATTGGGATTCTGCGCTTTTACCGGTATTGCAAAAAGCCCTGGGCCGAGGACCGCAAGGGTCAAACGAAACAAAGAGGGACGCCAAACGTGCTGCCGGGGGTGCATACCCAACAGTGTATGCGGTGGATGGCGGCTCCGGCTCCCATGAGGTCTGTTGAGAGTCGATCCTGCGTCCCCCCGCCGCAACTCAGGAGAAGGAGATTTTGCGGGTCCGAAGATAGTGCTCCAGCCGGTCCAGGGGCGAGGTGACGGCTTTGTGCGACCTGCGTATCTCCCTTTCTGAAGGCAGCACAGCCCAGAGGACGGCCGGACCTCCGTGGGCACGGGCCCTGAGGATGGACTCCTGCATAACGCGGTAGACAGCGACTGCATCTTGCCCGTCCACCGACAGGATTGGGAGCTTTAGGCGCCCTGCGACCCGCTGAAATGAGTGCCACTCCAGAGCTTCAGATTGCGCCTGAGACGTTTGGCGAAAGGCCTCCGCACCGCTTAGGTCGGCACAGACGAGAACAAGAGGCAGCTTATCCGTTTGAGCCCAGGTAAGAGCCTCGGTCCACTGCGGTTCTGAGACTCCCGAGCGCACAAACGCGAGCACCAGGTGGTCCGTCCCGGACCGGCGCAGTGCGGATGCCAGTCCCGCAGCCAGCAACAGCCTAGGGGCCTCCACGCCAAAAGAATGGATTGTTGCTTTTTTTCCCCGCCCCTTCTTGTTACCCCGAAGCAGGGTCGAAGCTGCGAGAAGATCTTCGGCTTCCGGCAACACCAGGTCGCCTGCGCGTAGCTGCAGCAAGGTCCCGGCGAGCAGGGCCGCACTTCCTATGCGCTTCGGAACAGTTTTTCTCTTCGTAGGCTGATGATCGCCCGGCTCTGGTTTGGCTCCTTCCATGTTCGAGCCGATCGCCAGGAGTTTGTGCAGCGCCCGGAGTTCAGCGTTGGGCAAAAGCGGGTTTTCAGCCAAGCAACGCCTCCGAAGCCCCGGCGCCTCGCCGGAGCAGCTAGTGTAGTCGTCGTGAGAGGGAACTAAACGCGAGCAGCGCTGGGAGCCTCGGGCGAAAGGCCGAGCTCGGCAAACGCGGATTGCGCTGTCTCCCCCGGGATGGCACCGTCACGTGCCAGCTTGGAAAGCGCCGCGGAGACGATTGATTCAGCGTCCACTTCGAAGAAGCGACGCAGGTGCTCGCGGTTGTCGGACCGCCCGAAGCCGTCGGTCCCCAGAGTCACAAGACGCGCACCCAGCCACGGCGAAAGCCCATCTGGCAGCGCCTTCATGTAATCGCTCGCTGCAACGATGGGTCCCTGCGCCTCGGCTAGAGCCTGTACGAGGAAGGGCTTGCGCTCTGGCTCCGCCGGGTGGAGGCGGTTCCAGCGTTCCGCCTCAAGGCAGTCACGGCGAAGTTCCGTATAGCTGGTGACGCTCCAAACGTCGGCGGCGATCTTGTACTTCTCAGCCAGAATCCCCTGAGCGCGGATTACCTCGTTCAGGATGGGACCGGAGCCAAAAAGCTGCAGTGTGGCATCTCCACTCTCGGCGGCTCTGAAGCGATAGATGCCCCGAAGAATGCCCTCCCGCACAGCTTGGTCTTCAGGGATGGCCGGCTGGGAGTAGTCCTCGTTGTACATCGTGATGTAGTAAAAGGTGTCCTCGCCCGCCTCATACATGCGCCGCAGACCGTCCTGGAGAACCACGGCCATCTCGTAAACAAACGCCGGGTCATACGTCTTGCAGGTGGGGATGGTCGACGCAAGAAGATGGGAGTGACCATCCTGGTGCTGGAGGCCCTCGCCAAGCATCGTGGTGCGACCGGCAGTGCCGCCCATCAGGAAGCCTTTGCCTCGTGAGTCGGCGA
>CAXTGN010000427.1:3412-4923 GCA_964243455.1 uncultured Acidobacteriaceae bacterium | reverse complement strand
TGGCGTCATCAACTCCCCCAGGATGCATGGGGTTGCATTGCTGGCGGACGGACCGTTTCGTCGATCGCGTAACCCGTTGTATTTGGGTACGTTGCTGCACACCATCGGTCTTGCGCTGCTGATGCCCCTTGCGGGTGCGATGTTTGCGATCGCGGCCATCTGGATTCTGCAGGTGCGACTGGCCCTGGCCGAAGAGCCGTTCCTGACACAGCGATTCGGTCAGGCGTATCGCGAGTACGAGGGGCGTGTGCCGCGTTTTCTGCCCGCGCCCAGGCCGATGGTGCCTGCCGCGGGGCAGCGGCCACAGTGGCTGCAGGCGATCCTTGGCGAAAGCTATGTCGTAGGGGTCGTGATCACGCTGGCGGGTTTCGGCTGGGATTTCAACGCTCTGCCGCTCATGAAGGGCATTGTGATCTCGTTGGGTGTCTCCCTGGTACTGCGTGCCTTCATGCCACGGCCCAAGGCAGAGATTGTGCCTCCCTTGACGGTCTAGGTCGCCTCCCAGGCTGACGGAGTGAGTAGAAAACCGTCTGTAGCGATCTCCTAAAGTCTTAGTTGACAGAGCCTCACGGGCAGGCTAATCTCCTAATCAGTTAGGAGATTCTCATGTCTTCCTTTGAAGAGAATCCGCTTACTCCTCTTGAGCTGAGGATGATGCAGGTGATCTGGACGCGTGGTCCGGGTACCGTGGCCGAGGTGCAGGAACACCTGCAACCGCCGCTCGCATACACGACCGTCCAGACGATGCTGAACATCCTGGCACGGAAGAAGAAGCTGAAGCGCGAGCTTCAGGGGCGTGCGTTTGTGTACCGGGCTGTCGTCACCGAGGATCGCGCGTTGGGGCATGCGGTACGCGATCTGGTGGATCGCATGTTTGGCGGCTCCAGCGAGGACCTTGTGATCAGCCTTGTGAAAAGTCGACAGCTCGATGCGAAGAAGCTCGCTGAGCTGACCAGGCGGCTCGAGGCGGAACTGGCCGTACCCGCGGAAGACGAGAAGGCTGGCGCGTGAGAGGGCTCGAGACCTTTCTGGTCACATATCTGTTCAACTCGCTGTGGCAGACTCCCCTCTTCTTCGGCGCTGCCTGAGTTGCCGTATACCTGCTTCGTCGCCATGCTGTGCTGTCGATCAATCGTGTGTGGCTCGCCGCGCTGCTTCTCGAGGCAATGTTTCCTGCGCTTACGGCAGAGTGTCCCTCATGGCTTCGAGCTGTGACGCAGCTGGTGCGGCCGACACATGGGGCAGGTCGGTCGCAGGTAACGGTAAGCGTCGGCCCAGCCTTCGGACTGGTTGCGGTTCCCTTTCCAAAAGGTCTCGTCCACGTCGTCGCCGCTGGGTACGGGCTGGCCCTCTTGTACTTTGCGATCAGGCTGGTCTGGGGTCTGAAGAGGACGCAGAGCCTCCGCATGGATATGGAACCTCCTTTCTTACGCCCGGAGATCCGGGAGATCTGGCAGGGGTGTTGCCAACGATTCGAGGTTCCGCATGCGGTGCTTGCTGTCTCGGGACGA
>CAXTGN010000427.1:0-3377 GCA_964243455.1 uncultured Acidobacteriaceae bacterium | reverse complement strand
GTTCGGGCCCTGTTCGCGCATGAGTGTGCCCATATTCGGCGTCGCGACTTTCCCATCAATTTGCTCCATGAGGTGCTTGCGCTACCCGTCGCGTACCACCCCGTGTTGCGCCTGACGCGCTCCCGCGTGGTGGAAAGCCGTGAGTGGGTATGCGATGCCACAGCCGCAGCCGCCATCGGCCCGCCTGTGGTGTACGCCCGTTCGCTCCTACGATTGGCGACCTTGCTGGTTCAGACGTCGCCGGTCACAGCATCGCACGCCATCGGGATACTCGATGCCACCGCAGTTGAAGGGAGACTTATGAAACTCACACGCAGCTTCTCTCAAAACAGCTTTCCCCGTCGCATGGTTGCCCTTACAGGGTGTGCCGTCCTCGCGGTTACCACCTGTGCCTCGGCCTGGGCGCTGCGCACCGGCGTCGTTCTGCCATCGGCGCAGCAGGAAGCGGGTAGCTCTCCGCAGTCCGTGCGCATCGCTCCTGGCGTAATGGCCGGAAATGTCATCGCGAGGGTCCATCCGATCTATCCGGAGGCGGCGAAGGCCGCGGGGATCCAGGGATCGGTGGTTCTTCACGCTGTGATTGGCAAAGAGGGCGCAGTCGAGCATCTGGACGTTGTCTCTGGACCCGATGAGCTTCAGGCTTCCGCCCTGGACGCGGTCAGGCAGTGGACGTACAAGCCGTTTCTGTTGAACGGGGAGCCCGTCCCGGTCGAAACGACCATCACCGTGAACTTTCAATTGAACGACTAACGATTGCCGACAGAACCGCAGATTCCCTACGGGAATGACAAAGAAACCAAGAGGTAAGACGTGCCTGAGGCGGCGACCCTTGCTTTAGCGGATGTCGGAGCGCTTGTGGTTGGCGCGGTAGTAGCCGCTGTGGCGTTGCAGCACAACGGCAGCCGCGCCGCGAAGGCGAGCTTCTTCGCCGTCGCCGATGGACACCAGGCGGGGGCCTTCGCCAGCCATGACTCCTGCCTGGCACTCCCGCGCGATCACCTCCCGCGCCATTTCCCACATGGTCGTAATGTCGCCGGCGAAGACGATCAGATCCGGGGAAAGCACGGCGTTGAGAAGGTGCAGACCCTGGCCGATGGCAACTGCCTGGCGCTCAAGGGCCTCCCTGGCGGCCGCGTCCCCGTCGATGGCCAGCGAAACGAGTTCAACGATTGTCTTGCGCTCGGCATGGGGGGCAAGTTCGGCGTAGTAGCGCATGGCCGCACGGGAGGAGGCGAAGACCTCCCAGCAACCGCGGGAGCCGCAACCGCACATGGGCCCTTCGGGATCCACGGTAATGTGGCCAAACTCACCGGCCATCCCATTACGACCGAAGATGAGGCGGCCTTCGGCGAGGATGGCGGTGCCGACGCCCTCGGAGATGGTGACGAGGACGGCGTTGCGAACACCGTCCATGTGCCCGAACCAGAGCTCGGAGAGGAGGGACGCATTGGCGCCGTTTTCAATCTGCACCGGGATGCCAAGCTCGGCGGCAAGCGCGCCGTGCGCATCGAAGCCGTGCCAGGGCAGATTGGGCGCGAGCAGCAGACGGTTGGTGGCCGGGTCGACGCGTCCTGGCAGGCTCAGCCCCGCGCCCTCAAAGGTCTTCTCGGGGAATTGCTCCCGAAACTGCTTCATTACAGCGGCGATGCTGACGAGGGCCTTGTCCGGCTGGGAGCCGAGAGGGACGAGGCGACGAGCGAGAAAGCGGCCGTTCAGATCCAGCAGACCGACAACGGCGTGGCCGGGGCGTACATCCGCTGCGAGAATTACTAGGTCATCATTGAGCGAGAGCAGTGTAGGACGGCGGCCACGAGCGGTCTTCACCATGGCGCCCTCACGGATCCAGCGTTCGCCTAGAAGCTGCTCCACGATCGACGAGACAGTCGAAGGTTGCAGGCCGGAGGCACGGGCCAGATCGACCCGGGAGATCGGCTGCATGGAGCGGATCAGTTCCAGCACCAGATCACGGTTGATGTCGCGGGTAAGCTCGCTGCTGGCTACCTGGACATAGGCAAGCTCGCTGGAGGCCGGGCTGGCGCGCGGGCCGTTGCCGTTGCGTTGTGCCTTGCTCGCTGCAGGCGAAGGCTGCTTCTGTCCATCGAGACCAGCGCTCGCCGAAGATCGTTTGCCTTGGGGTTGCGGACGTTTCATTTCGTTGCCCCGGCGGGGGCGGGCTTGCTCCCTTTGTCACCTGGTGCGCGGCGTCGTGAGGGCGATGGGACCTTGTCCAGCATGCCATGCGCACGTTTTGCGGGGGCGCGGGAGTGGTAATACCCGGAGTGCCGTTGCAGCACCACCGCCGCGGCGCCCAGCAGATGAGCCGTGTCGCCTACGCCCGCCGAGAGCAGCCGGGGCGGATCTCCCGCCAGCAGATGGGCGGCGCATTCCCTCTGGATGGTGGCTTCTATCAGCGGCCAGGCAAGGGTAATCTCGCCGGCAAAGCTGATGACCTCCGGGGACAATGAGGCGGCTACCATGCGCAGTCCCCGGCCAACCGCGATCGCCTGTGCCTCGATAGCTTCGCGGGCGGCGGCGTCCCCAGCCTCGGCGCGGCGTACGAGGTCCTCGTACAGGAGTGTAGCGGCCTCGGGCTCGGGCTCGGCGCTGGCGTAAGCGCGAAGGGCCGCGGTGGAGGAAGCAAAGACCTCCCAGCAGCCACGCCGGCCACAGCCGCAGGTAGGCCCTTGCGGGTGGTAGCAGACATGGCCGAACTCGCCCGCCATCCCCTGGTGGCCGCTGATGAGCTGACCGTCGGCAAGGATGGAGGCGCCAAGACCCTCGGAGATTGCCAGCAGAACGGCGTTGCGTACACCGTCGAGGTGCCCGAACCAGAGCTCCGAGAGCAGGCAGGCATTGGCGTCGTTCTCGAGCTCGACCGACATATCCAGGCGTTGGGCCAGCCGTTCCGCCACGGCGAAGTCTTGCCAGCGAAGGTTGGGCGCCACGAGCAGACGGTGGGTTGCCGGGTCGATACGGCCGGGCAGGCAGATGCCGGCGCCCTCAAACGTGTGTTCCGGATGCTGCCGGCGCAGCGCGAGGAGGCCCTCGGCGACCGCGTCCACGCCGTGCAGTGCATCGGCCGGCAGAGCGATTGAAGAGCGCGACAGGAAGCTGCCGTTCAGATCGATGGCGGCGAGATCAGCACGGCCCGGGCGAACGTCCGCAACCAGCATGGCCAATTGGCCGTTGAGGGAGATCTGGGTAGGACGGCGGCCGCGAGCCGTCTTGACGGCCTCACCTTCACGGATCCAGCCCTCTTCCAGCAACTGCTCCACGATGGACGAGACCGTGCTGTTCTGCAGCCCGGAGTGCTGACCAAGGTCCACGCGGGCAATCGGCTGGGGGCCACGGATCGACTCCCGGACGATTCCCCTATT
>CAXTGN010000426.1:0-4928 GCA_964243455.1 uncultured Acidobacteriaceae bacterium | reverse complement strand
AGGTTGTGCAGACTCAACGATTCCACCAAGAAGCAGCTTAGCTCCCAAAAAGCCAGGGAGAACGCCCCTTCGGGTTCTCCCGCTCCTTCGACACGCTCCGTTGCGGAGCCTGTAGCAGGGTCCGTTCCCTCCCCTGCACCCCTCCCTCTCTTCAAGGAACCACCACAAAACAGGGCCACGATGGACAGAACAGAATTCGCCGTATGCCACATGCTCGCCGCGATCGAAGCTCCGCTATACGATGTCGGCGTGCTCAGCAGTCGGGGCATGCTCCCCGGCCTCGATGCGATCCCCGCTTCGGCAGTGCTTGAGCGTCTTCCCCTTCTCAAGTACCGCAATGTCCGGGGCTCACACATCTACCTCCGTCCCTCCGGCGAGCACCGCTATACGGTGCTGGACGACCTTGACGAAGCCAAGCTCGCCCGGCTCTCCACCGATGGCTACGAGCACTGTGCCGTCGTCGAGACCAGCAGCGGCAACTTCCAGGCCTGGCTCAAACACCCCAGCGTCCTTCCCAAACTCCTCGGTACCTTCGCGGCCCAGACGCTCGCCGCGCGTTACAGCGCCGATCCGAGCGCAGCCGACTGGAGACGCTTCGGCCGGCTGCCCGGCTTCACCAACTGCAAAGCCAAGTACAAACGACCGGATGGGCTGTTCCCTTTCGTTCGGCTGCACAGCCACTCCGGACAACAGTTCTCGAAGGCTCAGGCGTTCCTTGAAGAGATCACCGCAGCGTATGAGGCCCGGGAACGTCAGCGCGAGCAACGGCGCGCTGAGAGGGTTTTTCATCCCCAGAGGGGACCGAGGTCTCTGCCTTCCCTTGAACGCTTCCGCACCTCAGCCAGATTCGCCGAGCGGCCTGCGGCGGCAGACATCGCCTTCTGTGTCGCCGCATACTCCAGTGGCATGGACGAGATCCGGATAGAGCAGGCTTTGGAGGACGACTATCTTTCTCGCGATCCGAGTCCCTCGAGACGAGCAGCCTACATCAGCCGAACAATGACCAAGGCCCGGGACTGGGTAGCGCAGAATTAGTCGGGGCTGGCTTAACCGTTGCTAACCAGCCTCTCGCTTCCTCCGAGGACACGCACTCAGTTCTGTGCAGGCTTATGCGACTCACGACATGAGTGCCAATTGTTGAACACGCCAGGCTCCCGTCCGGTTTGCCTTTCTGTCTGCGTTCAGCGTGCCGCGCCAAGAACATCCCCGCCCTTCGGACGCACGCTCTCCTTCCCTGAATCCGCTTCGCGCCTCTTCGAGGTGCGGACTCCTGCCCCGAGACAAGCTCGGGTCCCCTTCCGCAGATCCACTCCAGTCGCCGAGGGAGGGAATGGCGCGACACACCCGTTGGGCAAGCGTGTACCGCAGACAGCGGACAAGCCCAGACGAAACGGAGCAATCACACCATGTTCAACAAAGTCATCCTCATCGGCCGCCTCGGACAGAACGCAGAAGCAAGAACCGCCCAGAACAACCGCGAGTACGTCGTCCTCAACATCGCTACACAAGAGAGCTGGAAGAACGACAAGGGCGAGTACGAGACCCGCACCGAATGGCACCGCGCCTACGCCTGGCAGGGCCTGTCCAAGTTCGCCCGGACACTCCAGAAGGGGCAGCTCATCACCCTCGAAGGAACCCTGCGCTATCGCGAGGTCGAGACCGAAGGCCAGCCCAAGCAACGCCTGGCCGAGATCCACGCCACCAGCATGAAGCGGCTCTCGAAGATCGAGGCCGCCGATGATCCGCACGACGGGGCCGGCGAAGACTAGTCGCAGGCTGTGCGAGCGAGGCCCGGCCTCGCTCGCATCTTTTTGATGACCCAGCTTTCAGCTGACACTTTTCTGCAGTTCAGAGCCCGTCGGCCAGCAGCGAAAGCTTCTCAAAGCCGTCGGCGACTGTATACCCGTTGCGCTCACAGAACGCTGAGAACCGATTCCAATCTGCGACTCTGATCCGCAATGTCATAGGCTGAGCCCTTTCCTTCGAGGCGACCCGGCCGCTCTTGAGAAGCTTTCTAGAAACTGGGAGATTGTCAACGGTGAAGCCCTGATCCTGAGCTACGCGCTCCAACTGCTGAGCTGTAGGAGTAGGCATTGCCGGGGACTTCGGCTTCGGAGTAAACACGTCCAAATCGCCGCCGGCGAGATCTTTGAAGGAATTAGTGATTGTCATGCCGCGTTCGCCATCTGTTTACGAAGTAGTTGAACCATCTCAGCCGTCAGCTCAACGGCATTAAGCTGAGCCGCTTCTAGGCCGTTCGTGTCTTTGGCATTGAGTTCCCCGAGGGCTTTCTTGTACGCGAACATGTGAGAGAAGGCAGTGCGTTCATTAAGACTTGAGGTGAAGCGAGGTACCCCTGCAGCCTCGATGTTCTTCCGAATCTCCTTCTCTTCCCTGGTGACGATGATCGGACTCGTTCTCATGAAAACTATCGCGTGCGGAATGCTCCGCTTGAACAAGCTTTCCTGAGTACGGAGCAGCTTTATTGCTCTTGTGGCGACATCGGCATCAGCGGTCTTGGCCTGCATCGGAATTAGCACCAGGTCTGCCCGCGACATCGCCGCAACCATCTCCTGATTCGCCGTGCCCTGAACGTCGATGAGCACAAACTGGTATTTGGCCTGGAGACGGTCGATGAATTCGGTCAAGTCCTCCGTTGGTGAAGGAGTGACGACGATCTCACGAAATGCGCTACTCCCTTCAGTCCAGCGTGCAAGAGTCCTCTGTGGGTCCGCATCGATGATGCGGACGGAAGCTCCTTGTGAAGCGAGCGTGGTTCCAATCACGAGGCAAGTGGTGGACTTCCCGCTGCCACCCTTCGGATTAGCTGCGACTATTACTGGCATGTGTCCCCCCCGTGTCCTTCGTAATGTATTACGGAACGCATGCCTGACTGCATTACAGAAATGTATGACGAATCAGATTATGCAACAGCTTACGAATACGTAATGCCTTACGTCCTGCAAGCGGAAAGGGTCAGGTGTTCCACCCAGATCCGGCGTGTCCGTTGTTTCGCCCGCTGAGCACAACGCACGAAGACCACCGCGGAACGCAGCTGCCCTCGTTTTCATGTCATACATTACGTAATGCGTTACGGAACGCCTTACGCTTTACATGGGCGCGGCAATCGCATTCGTAATAGCCCTTTTGAACCCCGCGGTTCGCCCGAGATAACGCTCGGTCGTTTGAATCGAAGCGTGTCCGAGCATCTCCTGAATGTCTTCAAGCGAAGCGTTCGCCGCCCTGCAGAGCCGAGCGCAGGTTCTGCGCGCATCATGCGGCCGAAAGTTCCCCAAGTTGTGGGGAAGTGCATACTTCGTGAGGAGCAACTTGACTGCTTCGTCCGACATGTTGGCAACCCCGAGCCGGCCATGTCGCGTAATAGATCTAAACAGGGCCCCTTGGACGATCTGTGACGCTTCCAGCCACTCGAACGCGGCGTCCTTCACCCAAAGCGGGACGCTCACGCTCCGGACCTTTCGGCCCTTGCCGCGAAGGTCGATCAAACCCCATTGCCCATCCCGTTGCTGAAGCGTAGAAACGGACAACTCCACGAGTTCACGGCGCCTTATACCAGTCGAGAAAAGCAACGCCAACAGCGCATAATCCCGTTTACCGCGCAAGGTAGAGCGGTCTGGACTGAGGAGAATACGGTCGAGTTCTTGCTTTTCGATCCACATACCTATGCGCGAGCCGGTCTGCTTTTCACCGCGTACCCTTCCGATCGCCGCAGCCTCGCTCTGGTCCAGAAGTCCCGCGTCCGCTGCCTCTTGTGCGAGGGCACGAACCGCCGCGAGCCGCAGGTTCACGGTGGCGCTCGAAAACCGCCGCTTGGGGCCGGCCGGGGTCTCGCGAAGATCGCCGACCAGGCCGTCCTTGTACTGCAGTACCTCGAGCCGCGAGAAGGCCCGCGTCCCGTTCTCCCGGGACCAGGCCAGGAACTGGAGCAGGGAAGTGCGGTAGGCGCGGCGGGAGTTGTCGGAGGTGAGGCTACGCTCGACGCCTTCCATGAGCCGGAGCATCGCCGGGGGCAGGTCGAGATCGTTGGCCGGGTCTGTCGAGCGGGGCGGCGGATTAAGGAGAGTAAGTTCCATGTTTTCTGCGCTTCAGGATCGCATACTTGGGATAACGTGCATTATCAAAAGCCAGAAAGAGCGCTTTTCAGGGTAGGGTATTCGTGCGCTTACGCGCAGCAACCGCGAAGCTGCTCTTGACAGACACTTGGATACATCCCATGCTAGCTATCACGGGAGGTGTCCCATGCCCCAGATCGAGAAAGCCCGCGTCTTCCGCAACGGCCGCAGCCAGGCCGTCCGTATCCCCGCCGAGTACCGCTTCAAAGGGGAAGAGGTCTACATCCGCCACAATGCAACCACGGGCGAGCTCACCCTCTCCGAACATCCTCTGAAGCCGTCCCTGGACGAGATCTTCGCGGAACTCGACGCGGCCGGCGCCGCCGACTTCGTGATCGAGCGCGACCTCTCGCCCTCACCCGGGCGTGACCTCTTTTGAGCGGCACGGCTCTGTTCGTTCTAGACACCAACGTGGCCTCCTACATCCTGACCGGCCGCTCCCCGGCGGCGCGAGGGAAGATGAGAGAGGTACAGACCCATGCTGTGGTTGCTGTTTCAGCCATCACCCAAGGCGAGATCCTGTTCGGACTCGCGAAGAAACCCGAAGTTCTCCGGCTGCGCGCCGCGGTGGAGACGTTTCTTGGGGCCGTCCAGATCATGCCGTGGGACGTGGCCGTCGCCCCAGGCTATGGCAAGCTCCGTGCCGGCCTTGAGGCAGTAGGAAGGCCCCTCTCGGCTCTGGACATGTTGATCGCCGGGCATGCCTTCGCACTGGGAGCCACGCTGGTTAGCCACGACGCGGCTTTTCTCCAGGCGACCTCGTTGCTCGAGGTGGTCGACTGGGCTACCGACCTC